>JAQSXN010000251.1 GCA_029256665.1 Paenibacillus sp. | reverse complement strand
GGTCAATTGTGTTAGCTGCGGTCGTCGAACTTTGCCGCGTCGAGCTTCTCCACGGTCTTTCCGGCAGGATCATACGCATCCGGCGTCGTGGCATTGATGTCGCTAAAGTCGCCTGCGCCTTCCAGCTCCACGCGGTGGGTGACGCCCGCTTCGTCTTTGCCGCTCACTTCAAGCTCGCCCTGCACGCCTTGCACCTCGTTATTCGCATCGACCGTCATTTGCAGCCGCACATGTTCAATGGCAACGTCTTCCGTCAACTCCGGCAATTGCGCTTCCAGGTCGATTCCTTCAAGCCCTTGGAAGAAAGGAAGCTGGCTGATTTGCTCCCATCCCGCATGCGCTTCCGGCGCATGCGCGCGCCCTAATTTGTCCTCGGCAGATGCCGCGTCCATCAGTAAACGCAGCGGAAGAGGAATGTCCTCCTTGCTGATGTCGACCGTAATCGTCTTCGAGCCGTCCGCCTGGTTCGCCACGCTGAAGTTGTCCTTCAGGTCACCGACCAGGAAATCGAGGAGCGCTTCTTCCGCCTTGTTCATCGGGCGATCCTGGAACTCCTCCTCATCCGACCATTTGTGATGTTTGCCTGCATGCTCATCGTCCAAGTTAATGACCTGATAATGCAAATCATGCGTCCGGTCCACGAGATAGACATTGTCATCGCCATTGCTGTACAGGCTGGCTTGTCGTTCGACGCCCTTGAGCGTGAAATCGAGGTCGCCGCTGACGTTGTGCTCGCCGCCCGCTTCCCCCATCTTCGCCGAGCCGTCCGCCTTCAGCACCGTCTGGCCATCAACCGTCAAGCTGATGTTTCCATTGACCGTCCCGCTCTCCATGTCGGCCCCCGACGTATGATTCGCTTTCAGCACCGCCTTGAACGCATCGTAGCCTGCCGTATTCGGACTATAAGCGAAAGCCGTCGCCGTAAATAACGTCATGGCACCAACTGCCGCGCCGATCATGATGAATTTGTTTTTCTTTTTCATTTTTCCTCGCTCCTTTAAGGTTGTATGGTCTCTCTTACTTGCCTACAACGTTATTCTAAAGGAGGAGTCTAAACTCTCACGAAAGCAATTCGAAAATTTTTCTAAAATCCGGAAATCGGGTCAGGAATGAAAAAAAGGAGCTACGCCTCTCGCATGTCGCGATCCGCGTTGCTCCTTGCCCATGCCTCTTGCCCGTTCACGCTCCGGCCGCCATGCGTCGGGATCCGCGCGCTCTGCGCATATCAGACGAGCGCCCCTCCTTTTTCCCTGTACTTCAGTATGCCCTCCGCCGTCCGATACGCAAGCGCGCCGACGGTCGCCGTCGGATTGTACCCCGCGTTCTGCGGAAAAGAGCTGGCTCCGACGACAAAGACGTTGTCCGCGTCCCACATCTGGCTGTACGTGTTGACCGCCGAAGTCGACGGATCCGCGCCCATGATGACGCCGCCCGTGTTGTGCGTAGACTGGTAGTTCATAATCTCGTACGGCCCCAGATCTTTCAGGTAATCGACATGGTCCGCGCCCATTTCCTTCATGATTTCGGAGCTGCGTTCCGCCAAATATTTGGCCAGCTCGCGGTCCTGCTCCTCGAAGTCGAACGTGATGCGCATAAGCGGATCGCCATAAGCATCCTTATAGGTTGGGTCCAGATCAAGAAAGTGATGCTTGAACGACATGGACGAGCCCTGTCCGCCGACGCTAAGCGTCCGGTACGCGTAATGAAGCGACTGCGCCTTAAATTCCTTGCCCCAAGTCGCCATGCCGGACGGCACCGGGTTGTTCTGGATGGGACGCTGGCCCGTCTGCGACAAGGCGATCGCTCCCCCATGAATGAACTTCAGATCGCTATGGTCGAAATTGTCGCCGTTATAATCGTCTAGCGTTACGCCAAGCGAACCCGCGCCGGCGTATGTATTAAACTGCTGCTTCTCGAAGAAGCCCGCCGCGCTGCCCTTGATTACCTGGTAAGCATAGTTTTTGCCGATGACGCCTTGTCCCGTCGCCGGATTGTAACGCCTTCCGAGCTCCGACATCAGCAACAGCCTGACGTTGTTGAAGACATAGCTCGTCACGACGACGATATCCGCCGGCTGCACGATCTCCTCGCCGGTCGTGACGTCCGTGTACATGACTCCGGTCGCCTTGCCCCCTTTGTGCAAGATGCGTCGCACGTTCGAGTGGGTGCGAATCTGGAACTTGCCCGTTTTGTTCGCCACCGGGATAACCGTCACGACGGGATCCGCCTTGGCCCCGTATTCGCAGCCGAACCGCTCGCAGTAGCCGCAATATTGGCAAGCCGCCCTGGCGATGCCGTCCGGATTCGTATACGACTCAGACAAGTTGGCCGCCGGCATCATATACGGATTGAGGTTCATCTTCTTGGCCGCGTCCGCGAACAGCTGCAGCGCGGGCGACTTCTTCATCGGCGGCGTCGGGTACGGGTTGCTGCGCGATCCGCCAAGCGGATTCGTCTCGCCCGAAATGCCCGCCATCTGCTCGAATTTGTCGTAATACGGCTCCAGCTCGTCGTACGTGATGCCCCAATCTTGAATCGTCATGTCCGCCGGAATCTTGTTTTTGCCGTAGCGCTCGATCGTCTTGCTGCGAATCTCGAAATCGTACGGAAGGAAGCGATACGTCTGTCCGTTCCAATGCACGCCGGAACCGCCAAGCCCGTCGCCGATCAGGAAGGAGCCGTAGGAGCGCATGGGAAGCGCACGGATTCCCTCGTTGCTGCGGAACGTGATCGTCTCCTTGGACAGATCCTGCATCATCTCGTACCGAAGCGCGTAACGCAATTCGTCGTGCACCATGTAATAATCCTCGGTCTTGCGGTCCTTGCCCCGCTCCAGACCGACGACGTTAAGCCCGGCTTTCGTAAGCTCGGCCGCGATAATCCCGCCGCTCCAGCCGACGCCGATAATGACGACGTCCGTTTTCGGTAACGTTTTGGCCATAGTCGTTTGTTGACCTCCGCTTCGCTAATGGGCCATATGATCTTGAAGGCTGATCGGGTCCATCTTGGTGTATTCCTTATCGATTGTAGCCGTATAGCTCATCTGATTGCCGGGATAGCCGCGCATCTTCCACCCGTTCATGTCCAGGTTGCCGCCGTAGAGAGGATCGCTGTAGGCGCCCTCCAGCGTGCAGGTACGAAGCATCTTGAAGAAGCTGCTTGCCGAGATCGTCGTCAGCTTGACCGCATCCGACTCGAACGCCTTCAGCACCTCGTCCTGCTCCTCGGCCGCCAGCTCCGGGTAGCTTTTCTTGTACTGCGCCATGCTGTAATTGGTAAGCTCCTTGATGCCGATTTCAAAAATTTCGCGTCGCTTCAATCGTCCCTGGTATCCCTGCTCCTTCTCGCCGACATAGAAAGGCGCTCCCATGTAGTCGCGCCCGTTAAAGCCCCATTCTCCTGCCAGCTGATGGTCGATAAAAAACGCCACGCCGAGCGCCTTGGCTCCCGGCCCGTTCTCGTCCTCCGGGAAAATGCGCTCCGTCGCGCTCTCCACGACGCGGAATTGCTCCTGCGTGAGGAACATAAGCGCACGGTTGTAGTTTCGAGGCTGAGCAGCTTCTTCCTCGCCTTTGCCCGGTTCCCCGCTCGGCGCCGGATCCTCGCCTTCATTATTTGCGCAACCGATGAGCGAGCTTAGCGCGCCTCCGAGCGCCAGCGTTCCGAGCGTATACCCCGTCGTCTTGAGAAACTTGCGCCTGGAGTTATCCTTCGTTTCTTGCCGCATGGATAGCGCCTGAGAAGAAGCGCCGCCTGAGTTCGGTTCGTTCGAGGCTATCGGACTAGGGACAGGCTGTTCCATCGTCGACACGGAGCCCCCGTCCGCTTCGCGTTTCGTTTTGCCGGTATAGCTTTTGGAATCCAAACGATGCACCTCCTAAAATGCCAATGGTTTCGTTCGCGATTATTATTTTCCATGTCATGATGAATATTCATTTCGGGGAGAAGCTCATTCTATGAAGACCAAAGCGCTAACATGGAGGATGATACAAGATGATTAAAACTCGAATATGGGTAGGCGGGGCATTGGCGGCTGCGATGGCGGCCATGATGTTGCTTGGCGGCTGCGGCGACGCCGCGACGAACGACGCGAACGAGACCGATAGAATGGATGCGCACACCGCCGATCATGCGGGGCAAGTAAAGATGCTGCGCGATCCCTCCCTTATCCCAAGCGAACACGGCATGAAGCAGCAGACGACGAACCGGGAAGGCAACACGACAAGCGGAATGGGCACGTCGGTGTACGGCTTGATCGGCAGCTCGAGCCTCCATGCGTCCGGCTTTTCCGCGCATCTGGAATCCCGTTTGAGCGGAGCTGGCATTCCGGACGTCAAGGTGTTCGTATTCGACGATACCGTCGTGCTCGCGACGGCGAAGCTGTCGGCTTCCGGCTCGGATTACGACAGCGTGCAGATGAAGCTGCTCAGCCCGTACGAAGGGTTGTCCGGACAAGGAACGGCGGCTGGAGAGGGATTAGGCGGCATAAAGGGCACGGACGCGGCGCCGCACGATAATTTGTCCATGGCCGCCGAGCAGATTCAGGGCTTTATGGGGGGCGGAGACGTCCGCGTGTTAACGGTCGTCAGCGAGAAAGCCGTACGGATCATCGACAAGATCCGCGCGGACGCCACTGCCGACAAGCTATCCCCGGCGGTCATCGCGGCCGACATCCGCACGCTGCTGGAGCTTGCCGCGAAGGGAAAGAAGTAGAGCGTTTTATAGCGGGGCCGCTTATTGTCAAGTGAGTGAGTGCTCTTGCTTACCGCCACGACCTGACCTGCAGCGATAGAAAGTATGCTTACAGTTGCACGAACAACGTCGGCTTGGTCTGCAACGATAGAAAGTAAACTTACAGTAGCTCGGACGCCGGCTGCTTGGCCTGCAGCGACAGATGCTTGCTGCGACTGCGGCCCCCCCACTCAAATAAAAAGCTTGTCAACCAATATGTTAGCGTGGTAAGATACCTTTTGTGTCCGAGAGGCACAGACTTTAAAGTGTGGAGCCGTGGTGTAGAGGCCTAACATGCCTGCCTGTCACGCAGGAGACCGCGGGTTCGAATCCCGTCGGCTCCGCCATTTGAAGTTCAAACGCTATAATTTCATGTAATTAACAAACAGGGCGGCTATGCTGCTCTTTTTTTGCATTCTCGGGGCACGTTATGACTTGTCCGATTCACCGCATATCGTTATAGCGAACCCTCCGCATTCTTGAAGAGAAGGTGATTCCTCCATGAAAATTCCTTCTGGTACGCCGGCTAAACGCCGCGGACGTTTCGCGCCCACGCCGTCCGGACTCCTGCATATCGGCAACGCCTTTGCCGCCCTGGCCGCATGGCTGCAGATCCGCCACGCCGGAGGCGAATTTCTGCTTCGCGTCGAGGATATCGATAAGCCTAGGTCGCGGCCCGCCTTTGCCGAGCGGCAGCAGGACGATCTGCTATGGCTCGGTCTCGACTGGGATGAAGGACCGCGCGTCGGCGGACCTCATGCCCCCTACGAGCAAAGCCGCCGGGAAGAGCTATACGAAGCCGCGCTGGAAACGCTTCTGGCTGCCAACCGGCTCTACCCGTGCTACTGCAGCCGCGCCGAATTGGCTTCAGTCGCAAGCGCCCCGCACGGGCTATCCTCGGAGGGACCGGCTTACCCAGGCTTCTGCCGCCATCTTACGGAAGAGGAGCGCGCGGCCAAAGCCGCCGTCAAGGAGCCGGCTCTTCGCTTCCGCATGCCGAGCGAGCCTTTCTCATTCGAGGACGCGTTCGCCGGCTTTCGAAGCTATAGCGGCGATGCTCTTGGCGACTTCGTCGTGAAACGGGCCGACGGCATGTATGGCTACCAGCTAGCCGTCGTCGTCGACGATGCCGCCATGGGCATCACGGATGTCGTGCGCGGAGCCGATCTGCTCGACTCCACGCCGAGACAGCTCGCGCTCTATGAGGCGCTAGGCCTGCCGACGCCGCGCTTCGCCCATGTCCCGCTGCTCGGCGACGGGAGCGGCGAGCGCTTCTCCAAGCGCGACAAGTCGCTCACGCTCGCGGCGCTGCGCGGCGAGGGCGTGCAGGCCGAGCGGCTCATTGGCCTGCTCGCGCATGTCGCCGGCTGGATCGACCGGCCGGAGCCCGCGAGCGCTGCCGAGTTGATCCCGCATTTCGCTCCGATCCGGACGGCCGAGCAGCCCTTGCCCATAGGCGACGACATGCTGAGGTGGCTGCGCTCTACTTTCTAACCCG
>JAQSXN010000250.1 GCA_029256665.1 Paenibacillus sp. | reverse complement strand
CAGAAGCGAATCCAGGACGCCGCGGGGATCCGCCATGCCTTCGATATAGACGACTACGACCGGCACGCCGGCAAACTGGATGTGCCGGTATACAATGTCGGGGCTATCCCCCACCATTTCTTCGAACGCGTCTCGGAACTCGGACATGGTCGTCGGCAGCTGTATTTCGGATTCGAGCCTCATCGTTTCTTGCCGGTTCATCCCATCACCTCTAATCTGTCCGCGAATGTCGACCTCTTTTAACATCTCCTATCAGCTGGAAAATATGACAACAAAAAAGCTTTGCATCTCGGCAACTGCCTGGACACAAAGCTGATGATTCCTGATATAAAGCGATTTCCGTTAATCCAATTCCCGTAGCACCGCGATTTCGTCGCAGGCGTTTTGTTTGGGACAGTTGACGCAATCGGTCCATACCTTCTCGGGGAATATTTCCTTATCGACGATCGTAAAGCCGTTCCGCTCAAAAAATTTGTCCGCGTACGTGAGCGCCATCACCTTCGTGATGCCTTGCGCCTTCGCTTGCTCAAGCAGCTTGTCGACCAGCTTGCTGCCGATGCCTAGGCTCTTGTGCCCGTCGGTAATGCCAAGCGAACGAATCTCAACCAGATTGTCGCCGAGCTTGGTAAGCGCGCCGCATCCGACGACCTCTCCCGAAATCTCCGCGACTACGAATGTATGGATCATCCGGGTCAATGCCTCGCGCGACCGCGGCAGCATAATGCCTTGTTCAGCGTAGCCTTTAATTAGTTGATACAACGTCTCCACGTCTTCCGTGGTAGCCGTCCTGCACATAACCTCCACTGCTTGCATATCTGCCTGCACCTCCGCGAGTCCTCTTGGCGAGTTCGTTTTTGAATATGAATAAATATACATCAAAACGAATTAATTCTCAAGAGGTTTTTGCGCCGAAGATAAGCGGAATTTTGCGCCGACCGTGAGGTTAGACGGTAATAAAAGCGCCAAACACTTCATTGCCCAACAGTACGCCCCGATCCGTAAGCCGGTATACGGTATCTCCGTCTCTTTCGAGTCGTTCCATCAGCCCGTTATCCAGCTGTTTTTGCAGCGTCGCCCCAAACGAGTCCTCGATCCGGCGGCCCGGGAATTGCGCTTCGAAACGCGAGGCGGGCACGCCCTCCAGCAACCTTAGTCCAACCATCATAAAGTCTTCCATTGCTTCTTGTTCGGACACGGGAGATGTCTCGAGCCGCGGCAGCTTGGTGGGGGCTGCATCGATATACGGCTGAATCCCTTTCAGATTCATATGCCGCGTGCGGTTCGCATACCCATGGGCGCCCGCGCCTAAGCCGTAGTACGGCTCATTGCGCCAGTAGGTCGAGTTATGCCTGCTTTCGAAGCCCGGCTTGGCGAAATTGCTAATCTCGTAATGGCGATAGCCGCCTTCCTTCAGGCGCCTCATTAATAGCAGGAACATTTCGTATTCCTCATCTTCCGGTGGAAGCGGCAGCTCGTTGCGTTCGTACAGCTTGTGGAACAACGTGTTCTCTTCCACCTTAAGGCTGTAAAGCGAATAATGCGGCAAGCCTAACGCCATCGCGCGGTCAACGCTGTCCGAAAGATGGGCAAGCGTCTGACCCGGCAAGCCGAACATGAGATCGATCGACAGGTTATCGAAACCTATCTTCTTGGCATTGTCCAAACTACGGTATACGTCGTCGACGTTATGGATCCTTCCGATCCGCTCCAGCAAACCATTGTCGAACGACTGGACGCCGAAGCTGATCCGGTTGACTCCGCCTTCTTTCATCGCGGCCAGCTTATCTTCGTCGACCGTGCCCGGATTGGCTTCCATCGTAAACTCCACGCCTTCCGCCAACGGGAAGTGGGAGGTTACCGACCTCAGGAACCGCTCCATTTGCGGCGGAGTCAACACGGTCGGCGTGCCTCCTCCCACAAATACGGTATCGATCCGCTCGGGACGCAGCAGCTCCGCCGTCCGTTTCATCTCCGACTCTAGCGCGTCCAGATATTGATCGACGGGCTGGCCTCTCAGCACGTAAGACGTGAAATCGCAATAATGGCATTTATTCGTGCAGAACGGGATGTGTATATAAAGCGCGTTAGGCGCCCCAGTCGTCGTTAGTTGTGTCGTCATTCCTTAATTCCTCCTAAGAACCGGAAGAGAGGAGAGCATGCGCTCTCCTCTCTAGCCGCATATGCTCTCCGGCAGCCGAAACGCGGCGCCGAAAAGTTAATCTTCGTCGATCTTGAGCACCGCCATAAACGCCTCTTGCGGCACTTCGACGCTGCCGACCTGCTTCATCCGTTTCTTGCCTTCCTTCTGCTTCTCGAGCAGCTTGCGCTTCCGGCTAATATCGCCGCCGTAACACTTGGCAAGAACGTTCTTGCGCATCGCCTTGACCGTCTCGCGGGCGATAACCTTCGTTCCGATCGAAGCCTGCACCGGCACCTCGAACATCTGGCGCGGAATCAGCTCTTTAAGTTTTTCGCAGATGACGCGCCCGCGCTGGTAAGCCCGATCGCGGTGAACGATGACCGACAAGGCGTCAACCTGCTCGTTGTTCAACATGATGTCCATCTTCACGAGATTCGATTTCCGGTAACCGGAAATCTCGTAATCGAACGACGCGTATCCCTTGGTGCTCGACTTCAATTGGTCGAAGAAATCGTATACGATCTCGGAGAGCGGCAACTGATAGGTTAGCGTCACCCTGTTTGTATCCAGATACTCCATATTGACGAACTCGCCGCGTTTGCCTTGGCACAGCTCCATGATGGCGCCGACGTAATCGTTCGGCACGATGACGCCCGCCTTGACGAAAGGCTCTTCTACGAAATCCAGCTTGCCGGACTCCGGATAGTTGGACGGGTTGTCGATATTCAGCTGATCGCCGTTCGTCAAGGTTACCTTATAGATAACGCTTGGCGCGGTCGTAATCAGCGGAATGTTGAACTCTCGTTCGATACGCTCCTGAATAATCTCCATATGCAGCAGGCCAAGAAATCCGCAACGGAAGCCGAAGCCGAGCGCCGTGGACGATTCCGGCTCGTAACGCAGCGAAGCGTCATTCAGCTCCAGCTTCTCGAGCGCATCGCGCAAGTCGTTGTAATCCTGCGTCTCGATCGGGTAAAGGCCGCAATACACCATGGGATTAATCCGGCGGTAACCGGGCAGCGGCTCAGGCGCCGGACGTTTCGCCTCCGTTACCGTATCGCCGACGCGAGTATCCTTGACGTTCTTGATGCCGGCTACGACAAAACCGACGTCGCCGACCGCAAGCTCGTCCACGATGGACATGCGCGGCTTGAACGCGCCGACCTCGATGACCTCGAACTCGGCTCCCGTGGCCATGAACCGGATTTTCTTGCCCGCCTTGATGCTTCCGTCGATGACCCGGACGTATACGATTACGCCTTTATACGCGTCATAATGCGAATCGAAGATCAGCGCTTTAAGCGGCTCGTCCGGATCTCCGGTCGGAGCGGGCACCTTCTGCACGACCTGCTCCAAAATTTCTTTGATGCCGATTCCGGCTTTGGCCGATGCATGCACCGCTTCGCTGGCATCTATCCCGATAACATCCTCGATCTCTTGCTTCACCCGCTCCGGTTCGGCGCTCGGCAGGTCGATCTTGTTAATGACGGGCAGCACTTCCAAATTGTTGTCAAGCGCCAGATAGACATTCGCGAGCGTCTGCGCCTCGATGCCCTGGGCGGCGTCGACGACGAGCAGCGCTCCCTCGCAAGCCGCCATGCTTCTTGATACCTCGTATGTAAAGTCGACATGTCCCGGCGTATCGATCAGGTTAAGCAAATATTCTTCGCCGTCATCCGCGCGGTAGGATAGACGAACGGCCTGCAGCTTAATCGTAATGCCCCGTTCGCGCTCCAGATCCATCTGGTCAAGCACCTGCGCCTGCATCTCGCGGGACGTCAACGCGCCCGTATACTCCAGAATCCGGTCCGCAAGCGTCGACTTGCCATGGTCAATGTGAGCGATAATGGAAAAGTTCCTTATTTTCTTCTGCCTTGCACGAACATCAGTCACGCTTCTAGCCCCCACAATCCAGTAATCCAATCATTCTTCCTATTATATCAGTAACCGGGGACCACAGCAACGAAAGTTAGTTCATCAGACCGTCGAACAACGACACGACAAACCGGATTCCTTTGCTTGATGCCGTCTGCAGCAGGCCGGAGGTCGAATCGGCCATTCTGTTGACCGCTGCCTGTTCATCCTCGACCGGCATGCCCGGCAACCGCTCGTTCTCGCCGACAAACTCTTCGCCGTAAGCGATTCTGCGAATGTCGTCGAGCTCCTTCTCCAGCTCCGCGATCCGCCTGTCGGTTTCGTTCGCGTAGACCTGATCACCGTCGTCGTAATCGTACTGCCGAGAGCCGTCCAGCGGGCCATAGATCCGCTCGATGCCCGATGTCGACATCTCCATGCCGAATAAGACAACAAACGTAATGGCTCCGCCGAGCAGCAGCAGCTTCCATGTTTTCCGATTCATTGTTTGCCCTCCTTGCCCGCAACCTCTTCGGCTTCCCAGTAGATCGAGGAAATGACTTCAGCCAGCGCATCGGCCGTCCGATAGGATTCCTCCAGCGTATTTTCCACGCCTCCGATCTCGATCAGCACGCTCTGGGATGCGAGCGACTGGTTGTATTCGGCATTGCCCGTAGCAGCAGTCTTCCCCCATATTCCCCGCGAAATACCAGGGTACTTCTTCTCCAGCGCGTCGTGGATCCGCGTGGCGAAGGCTTCGTTTTCCTTCCAGCGGGGATTGCGATGTCCGATAATGAAATAAACCTGGGCGTAGCTTGTGCCGCCGATGTCGACCGTCGTATATTTGCGCTTTTGGGAGTCCCGGTGCAGATCGAAAAAGTACGTCAAATCATCTCTTCCCGCCATCGCTTCCTTGACCGTTTTCATCGAATATTTGTAGCTGAGCTCCCATCTGTAATCGTTAATCGCCGTCGGATAATCCGTATCGGACACGACCGAGCCGATGCCCCGCTCTTCCAATCCGGCCGCGAGCCGTTTGCCGACAAGCGTTATATTTTTGGTGCTGGAGCTTGCGTCCTTGGCGCCGGGATCCAGCTCGGGGAACCAGGATTCGCGGTTGTGGGAATGGTAGATGAACGCGACTTTTTTATTGCCCGCCGCAGGCTCCCCGTCCGTTCCGCCGCTCTCTTCGTCATCCCCGGCTTCGGCTCCGCCGGGCTGATCCTTCCCGCCCTCGCCAGGCGCGGCGCCCTCTCCCTCTTGCGCGCCGGGGTCCGGCGTCGGTTCGTAGATCGGCGAATGATCCTGCGGTCCGACATCCGTATCCGTCCCAATTCCTTTACGTATCAAAAACGCGTCGCTTTGCGCCATGCCCGGAAGCTCGCCTGCAAGCAGGCTTGTCGGGCTGCCGGGATTGATGCCCGTGAGCGTCCTCATCAAGAACACGCCGATCTCCTTGCCCGTCAGGTTATCCGAAGATAAGCCGCTTTGGAAAGCAGGCATCTCCATTTCGAGCATATCGCCAAACAAACCTCCCGGCACCGAAGCGGCAAATCCTTTCATGGAAGCCATCGACTGAGAAGACGTTTGTTGATACAGCATGACGGCAACCCCCAATATCATAAAAAACAACGAAGAGCCGATCGCCATCATCGAGAATGCTCTTCCTGTCACCAGCATCTCCCGAAGCCTTTCCGTCTCTCCCGAGCGATCCGATTGTCGCAGCGCAAACGCCGTCTGTCGCAACCAATTCATGATGGTTCCCTCCCTGTTCCGCAAGCTTTTGCTCCCGCATGCCTTGTACACCTACTCTATGAACGCAACGGAGAAGATAGAACCGAAAATAGTAGATTCATGAATTTGATAGTTTGGGAGAGTAAATGAAAGAGTCGCGAGTCCAACGGCAAAACGCCTTCGGCGTCTTGCCAGAACGATAAAGGACTCCTTGTGGCAAAAATAATTGTTAAATGTAATGTTATTTTGCTCCAGGCACATTTAATCGATCATTCATCTGTAAAAGGTTCAGCTAAATCTGCCAACAAACACAAAATGGTGCTGGGTATGGAAAAATAAAAGCAATAGTGAATGTGAATGATTTTACTTTAAATAACGGTATGTTTTACATTTCATCATGACTTCGATCGTTTGCAGGATACTCGAAATCACCGTTTGCATAGATCTATCGATTTTTACTTTGCACGCTTTCCTGTATTTCAAAGGAAAAACGCCTCCTCAC
>JAQSXN010000249.1 GCA_029256665.1 Paenibacillus sp. | reverse complement strand
TGATCCTTCTGCCGCCCGAGGACTGCATGCTGCGCCAGTTTTTGAACGAATCCGAGATCAGCGCGTAGCTGGGAATCATCGTAACCGTTTTGTCGAAATTCATGACCATAACCGTATTTAACGTAATGTCGACGACGTCGCCGTCGGCGTTGTATTTGGGCATCTCGATCCAGTCGCCCACGCGCACCATATCGTTGGACGACAGTTGCACGCCCGCTACCAGGCCGAGGATGGAATCCTTGAAAATCAACATCAGGACGGCCGACAAAGCGCCTAAGCCGCTTAAAATAATGACCGGATTTTGCCCGATCAGAATCGAGATCGTCACGATGCCGCCAACGATAAACAAGATGATCTTGACAACTTGAATATACCCCCGAATCGGCCTGACCTTGGACACGGGAAAGGTGCGATAGATGGCGTCGCACGCATTAAGCAGCGCGCTTACCACCGACAACGCGACGATGATGATATACGTGGACGCCGCCGCCTCGATCAGCCTCTGATACCCCGGGAACATCGGCGCCGACATGTAGATGATGATGGCAGGGACGATATGCGACAGCCTCCGGAATACCCGATGCTCCAGAATCACGCTGCCCCACTTCACCCGATTGCTCGATATGAGATGAACGATGATTCGCAAAACGACTTTTTTGGCGATCCAGTTCGCCGCTATGCTGCCGACGATGATCACGATCAACATGATGATCGTCGATAAATATCCGATATGCCTTGAACCTACTCCGAACTCCGCCAACTGTGATTGAATAAACGCCATGATGACCTCCAATGCATGAATGAACTATTATTCTATCATATTGGCTGCGCTCGTTTTCATACATGAGGAAAGTTACATAAAAAGAGCCGCCCGACCATAATGATCAGGCAGCTCGCTCGATATTTATTCCAGCTTCATATAAAACAAATTCGTAACGCTGTCTTTCGTTATCGCGTGATTGCCCGGCGCAAGCGCCACGGTGACGATGCCGCCCGTAATCGTATGGCTTGTTCCGTCGACCTTGATTGCGGTGCCGTCGGCCGTGTTAAGCACCAGAGTCAGCGTCCGTGCCTGGGTGGTCGTGAACGAAATGCTGGTCGAGCTCTCGATCTTCAAACATTGCGTCAGCGTTAGACCGTTATACGTGACAGTCCCCTTCGATGTCGAGAGATTGCCCTGAATGTCGAAGAAGCTGCTTGTTTTTCCGCTTGTCGTAAAGTTGTGCGTCTGCGCTCCCGCCGGCGAAGTCGGGCTTGCCGTCGGCTGCGGCGTCGCGGTTGGCGTTGGCGTCGCTGTCGGTGCCGGCGTAGCGGTTGGTGTCGCGGTCGGCGTTGGAGCCGGAGTTGCTGTCGGCGTTGGTGTCGCAGTCGGCGTAGGCGTTGGAACGGTCGGGTTGGAATTGCCTCCGACAGCCACCACCTGAGAGACGTAATTGCGAATCGCGGACATTAAGGCCGCATTCACGCCATACGAATCGTCGTCCGCCGCGTCGTTGAAGGTCCAGGCGAAGTCGCCGCCTCCCAGACGTCCCGCTTCCGCCGTTACGATCCCCTCCACGTCGTTAACGTTATCGATGCCGGACGCGCTTACTCCCACATTGACGCTCGTATCGAAGTTATTGTACGGCGTTCCGCCAACCAATGCTTTGTAGGAGCTTGGAACGGCTTCCGTTCTGGACGAGGCCAAGTAAGCGTCGAAGGAAGTCGCGTTGGCCGGAGCCGTGCCTGCATTCGAGTTGGCATAGATCAGGCTGTCGGCGTCCGCGACGATATTATTGTAGGCTTTGATCATGCCGCCGTCCTCGCCCGAGAACGTGCCTTCTCCGAGCGCGTCGGTGCCTTGCAAGGAGCTCAGCATCGGATACTTGGCATTGCGGAAGTAGTTGGCCTCCACGAAAGCGGAGCCGCCGGTCGTAACGCCCACGCCGTATTTGGAGACCCCGTCGTAGAAGTTGTTGTAAATATGGACGGAGGCCACTCGAATCCGCGGATGGCGGGAATCCGAATGGTCGAACCAGTTGTGGTGGAACGATACAAAAAACTGCGCCGATTCGCTGAGGCCGACAAGGGAAGCTTTGCCGGAATCGAAGTAATGGTTATGCGAAATCGTGATGTACGTCGAGCCTTTCTTGAGATCGGTGGAGCCGTCGCCCTTCGCCTGGTCCGCATCTCCTCCCGCCGAGCCGTAGAACAGATCGTTATTGTGCACCCATACGTTCACGTTGCCCGTATCCATGGAAATGCCGTCGTCCGGGAACAGCATGAAGCCGATGTTCCTTACTTCCACGTTGCCGGCATATCTCAGAAGGAGTCCCCAGCCGTAGGCGTAAGCATCGTCGCCGATTCCTTCGATCGTCATGTTCATTTCGGCATAGTTATTTTTGCCCTTTACTTCAAGATAGCCGCTTCCGTTGAGCTGCCCGCTCAGATCGGCCTGATCCACTTTCCCGATCAACCGAATCGCGAGCGGAGTCGTATCGTAGCCCTTTTGCCTGAGGGCCATAATCGCTCCGAGCCCAACGCCCGTCTGCGTGCCGCCGGAGCTATCGATTTTTACGTTCAGCGCGACGGTCCCCGCTGTATCTGCCGTGACGTAGAGCACCTGCGCGCCGCTCTTAAGCGTTCCGTTATCATTGTAGGCGCCCGATCCCGTGCCGTATTGGGATTGTGGCGAGAAAGCAAACCCCGATCGGTCATAAGACGTCACGTTGATCGAACTCGTCACGGCGCTAGCCGTCGAGCCCCCCGATAGCTGAGCCTCCACCTTCATCACATAGCTTCCGGCCGCAAGACCGACAGCATCGGCTCTCCAGTAGGATGGGTACCTGCGAATCAATTCGTTGTCGAGCTGTTGATACTGGGAGTCCGAAGCGCTTGCCGGCTTTACGTATACGTTGTACCCTTGCGCGTTGCTGACAGGCGACCACTCGACGTAGGCCGTTTCGCTCCAGCCTCCGCTGCCCGTAATCGCGACCCCGGCAGCATTGATGATAGAATGCGAGGTCAATCCGGCGAACAGGGATAACGCTAACGATAGTACGACTACGAGACTTGTTACGGTTGCTGCTCTTTTCCTTTTTGCCACTATAATCCCTCCATGGGTATCATTGTGATGCAGCTGCTACGGATATTACGAAACCGCTTCCATAAAAACGAAAAACGTAATCGTTCACCTCCCCGCATCCCGCTTTCTCGGGTTCGGGAGCCGGCCGGCTCCCGAACATTCAAAGCTTACCAACCACGCAAGCGGTTCCGAAACAATCATTTGCTCATATCCCCTCCATCCCGAGGCGCATCTGAGGTAATGATTATCGGTCATCGGAAATGACACGATAAGAAATGTCGCGCAAACGGCAAAACCTATACTTTCTTATATTTGCAATAAAAACCCCATCCGCATGCGGATGGGGTTCAATTCGACGCCGGGGCTTCTATAACTGCGCGGTTGGCTCGGATATTGTGTTTGGCGTAATCCAAAGCGATGGCTCTTGCGCCCCCTCTCGCGCCCGAATCTCAGCGCGATTGGCCGTCCGATGCCGCCTCATCGTCAATGGTAGATACTGATGATTCGCCGTTGCCGGATCAATCCGAAGCTAGAGAGGGCTCGCCCCAGAACGCCCAATCGAAGCCGTAATCGCCCATCGAGTCCGTGATCAGTGTGATGACGACGGACTGTCCGGCGTAATCGGCCAAGGAAAGGCCGAATGGCGTCCAAGCCTCGCCCGGCATCACTTCCTCCGACCAGAGCTCGTTCCCGTTCACCGTTATCCGGAAATCGACGCCTTGCGAATCGTCCGCCCCGTCTTTGATGCCGGCATATCCGCTTAACGTCGTTCCCGTTCCCGCCGGCAGAGCGACCGCATATTCGATATGCGTCTGGCCGCGCTGAGGGGGATGCGCGTCCAGACCCTGCTTCTCGATGCCAAGCACGGAGCCTGCTCCCGCGAATCCGCCGAACGGAGCTTGAGCTTGCCCTTCCGTTCCGTTGCCGAATACCAAGGACGAATCGAACGGCGCCGCGGACAGCGACAGCGGAAGCTGAACCGGCGTCGCGGATTGATGGATCAGATACAGCGTATCGGTTGCGGGCGCCGTGATTTCATAGCGATGATTGCCCAGGCTTGCGAACTGCGCGAGACCCGAGGCGGATTGCACGGCTTGCAGCTGCTGCGGGCTAACCAATTCGATGTTGACCATGCGCGCGCTTCCGCTACCTGGCCCCAACTCGACGAGCGGCTCCACCCATACGGCGGAATCGTTGTCGACGGTCGCGCCGGGATGCGTCTCCAGCCTGATCGTCGCTTCCTTGCCTGCCAGCGAAGACAGATCAAGCGTAACCGGCGCCTGTGTCGCGCTCCTGCTGAATTGTTCGGTCTCGAGCACCTGACGCGTCTCCGGCGGAGTCCCCTTCTCCCATGCCGACACCTTGAAGGTGACGCCGTCGCTGCTGATTACGTTTTGCTCGGAGCCCAGCTGCACGCCCGTCCGGAAGCTTGCCTCCATATTCGGAGGAAGCTCCGCGTCGAACTCCAGCCACGTATGGCCTCCCTGCCACTGTCCCGCATAAGGCGGGTGGGCCAGCACGCGGTCGCCCCAGTGCTGCACCGTTCCGCCGCCGGCGAAAGTATGGGAGAAACCGTTCGTCGAGGAGAAGGGAGCGCTCGTTTGATTAACCGTTCCATCGCCCAGCCGCTCTCCGGCCCGTATCGGACCTTCATAGTTCAAGAAGTCGATCTCGGTCGCTTGAAGCGCGTCCTCGAGGGCGATTATGGAATGGCCCGAGCGAAGCGCCAGCCGCTTAAGCGTAACGTCTTCCGGCCATTGATCCACATGGAAGGCGTTCGCATCGCGGGTTTCGTTCCGGTACAAATAGGTTTTCGCAGGGTCCAAGCCAAATAGCTTCGTTTGGTCGTATAGACGCCATCCCGGGATCGTGCCGGGCAGCACATACTCTTCCGCCCCGTATAAATACCGTAATACGTTTGTGCCGACGGGATTGCCAGCGCCGAACGCCGTCAGCTTCTCGCCCGACGCATCCCGAACGTATCTGGCCGTCCCTCCTCCCGCCGTTTGAAAAGCGAATAATGTCGAGGGAGTCCAAGCCGTGAAATCGGCTTCGGGCTTGTTGTCCTGATACCAGTTCGCCTCGTCCAGCAGCTGCCGCATAAGCGGCGACGGATTCGCTACTTGGCCGTTATTCGGCCTCGTCAGCATGGGAACGGCTCCCAGACGGTTCTGGACAACCTTGTGCCAAGCCATGTAATAATCCTCCGTCATCGGATTGGCATGGTCGGGATGGCCGTATATCGTCGTGTAAGGCGCGAATATGGCGGAGCTCGCCGGCACGACCTGATTGATTTTGCCATCGTCCCAAGTTCCCGTTGCGGAAAAGATGCCATAGGCATGGCGCTGGGCGAACGACTCGTAGCGGGTCGTGATTTCGTTGAGGCTTTCGCCGCCGATCGCGATATGGGCAGGCAATGCTTGCCGCAAATCGCGGTGCAGGGCGATATTCCCTTGCATCATGTTTTTGCCGTCCATGAGGCCGTTCGCATCGTTGTACATGAGCAGCGACTGGTCCAAATGCAGCGCGTCGGGCCCGACGTCCTCGACAAGCTCGACCATCTTATCCACGAATAGATCGCGCCAAGCCTGCGCGGCCGGATTCATGATCGCGAACGTGATATGCTCCGAGCCCGCCGTGTACTCCCATTGCTTGGGCTGCAGCGTGAAGGGATCCTTCACCTGAACATTCTGCAGCGCCGGATACGCCGGGTTGTCGAACGACACGCCGAATATATTAATGTAGAGCATGACCTTGAAGCCGAGCGCTTGAGCCGCCTCGATCTTGTCCGCGATATCCGGCTTCGGCTCGTAATTCGGAAAGTTGACGTCGTAAGGATCCGAGCGCCAGCCGGGCACGACGAGCAGCGTCTGCTCCGCGTTCACTTCCTGCGCCAGCGTCTCCAGCATAGGCTCATCCTCTAAATCGGTTAACACCGTGAATTGGATGTCTTTGGCCCATCCCGGCTGCAAAGCGGACGTCTTGGACAATCCGAATTTCTTGTCCGCCCATTCGCGGTACATCGCGGAGCCGTTCACCCAATCGCCCGCGTACGCCTTGAGCCGCCAATCGGTCGAGACCGCTTGGGTCGTTTGCTGGAAGGGAGCCGGCGCTTGCGTCTCCATCCCGACCAGGAATTGGCCGTTCTCGTGTTTGACGTGCAGCGTCTTGA
>JAQSXN010000248.1 GCA_029256665.1 Paenibacillus sp. | reverse complement strand
GCAGCATTATGCGGGGCGAGGGACGATTCAAGGACGTGTTCGTCGGCAGCGCTTATGCGCTTACGCCGTTTATCGTCATTGGGCTGCCGCTTACGCTGATCTCTAATGGCATGTCGCTTAGCGAAGAGTCGATTTACAGTTTTCTGCACACAGGCATGATGGTATGGATTTTCCTTCTGCTCGTGTGGAAGGTGCAATCGCTTCAAAATTACACGGTAGGCGAAACCGTGGTCAATTTACTGTATACGGCCGGAACGATGATTATTATCGGCGTGCTGTGCTTTATTCTGTTCGGTCTTAGCACCGAGCTGCGCAGCTTTATCTATTCGATCATACAGGAGGTGTCGGCGCGTTGACGGAAGCAAGCAAATCTTACATCAAGCTGCGCAAGCTGCTTCCTGCGGCGGCGTTGGCGGCGGCGATAGCGTCGGTCGGCATTTACTTGTGGACCCATTCCGCGAGCTCGAACGAGGTACGGACGGAGCAGGTCCGGGAGGCGGTCATTCCCGACGGAATCAAGCCGGCCGTCAGCACGGATGGAGAACTGCCGAACGAAGCCGATTTCGTGCAAGTAGCCGAAAGCGAGACGCTTGTGTTATTGGCGGATAAGAACACCGGTCATTTCAAAGTTCGCGACAAACGGGACGGGCACGAGCTGCGCTCTTATCCGAATCCGGAGGATTGGCCGCGGGAGACGATTTCCGGAACTTGGCGGAGCCATCTCTTGTCGCCGATCATGCTGGAGACGGCCACGAGCGCGCGCAAGACGGAAGTGAAGGTGAGCAGTCTTCTGTCGCTTAACGGCGGCATCATGAGCTGGAAGCCGCTCGAGGACGGCTTCACCGTCACCTATGCGATGCCGTCCATTCAGATGGCGATTCCGGTCGAGGTCCGCATTAAGAACGATTATGTGGAAACGAAGGTCATCGACTCGGAGATCGTCGAAGGCCAAGATGCGTTGATCAATTTAAAGGTTTATCCGTTTCTGGGCGCCAAGCAGCCCGGCGGGCAAGAAGAGGAGTATATGCTCCTGCCGGACGGCTCGGGCGCCGTCTACCGCATCAAGGAAAATATTTCGAACGACCGCAGCGTGTACCGCGAACCGATCTACGGCACGGACTACGCGTTCAACTCGGTCTACACGAACCGGAGGCCGATTACGATGCCGATCTATGGCATTAAATCGGGAAGCGGCGGCTTTCTGGCCGTTGCGGACGAAGGCGAGGAATACGGCTATATGTTCGCGGCGCCCGCAGGGGTGTACAGCCAGTATGCCTGGGCTACCGTAGAGCATAATTACCGGCTTCAATACTTCCAGCCGACGACCTACGACAAGACAGCAGGCTTCTATACGTTCAGCAAAGTCAAATTCGGCGGAGACCGCAAGATCCGTTACTACGTCCTTCCCGAATCGGCAAGCGATTATTCCGGCATGGCCGCGAAATACCGCGAACATTTGATGAAGGAAAACGGTCTGAAGCAGTTGGAAGCAAGCGAGTCCGAGCTGCCGCTTTACCTTGATCTTATCGGCGGAGATTCGGAGAAGGGGTTTCTTAGCAAGCGGTTCATTCCCGGCACGACGACGGAAGAAGCGAAGTCGATCGTCGATCGGCTGCATGCGCAGGGCGTTCCCCGGCTGATCGTCACCTATCAAGGCTGGCAGACCGGAGGGGCGAGCCGACTCGGCTTCGGCGCGAAGGTCGACAAGCGGCTTGGCGGCAACGACGGCATGCGAAGCTTCGCCGAGCACGCGAAGTCGAAGGGCGATACGGTCATTCTGGAGACGGATTTCACGCTGAACACCGACGGCGACGACTTTGATCCGAAGCGGCAGGCGATGCAGGACCAAGCGGGTTCCATCATGAAGTTCCCTCGCCTGCAATCGAACGACGAGGTTGCGATCGTAAGTCCGAAGGTGACGTTGAACAAGATGGAAGACGCCTTGAAGCAATTTGCGTCGCTGGGCATAGACGGACTTCATCTGACGGGAACCGGCTACATGCTGTACAGCGATTACAATCGCCGATCCCTCACCAGCCGGGAAGAGGCTGCATCGCTGCAAAGCGAGCTGCTGAGCGCCGTGCGAACGAAGCTTCCTTCGGTAACGGTCGCGGGCGGCAATGCTTACTCGCTTCAGAGCACGAATGCCGTTAGGCAGCTGGCGGGCGATTATTCGTACGACCTGTTCTTCGACGAAGCGGTTCCTTTCGCCCAAATGTCTCTGCACGGCCTGGTGCCTTATACGATGAACTGGGGCAATGCGAGAGACGAATACCGCAAGGATTTCCTGCGGAGCATCGAATACGGAGCGGCGCCGACATTCGGCGTCATGAAAGCAGAGACGGAGAAAATGAAGAGGGCGTACACGATCTGGCATTACAGCTTGAATTACGACGATTGGGAAGCCGCGATCGTCGAGGAGTACAAGCGCTTTAACGAAGCGCTCGGCGATGTTCAGGGCCAATTCATGACGCACAACCGCACGCTCGCTCCCAAGGTGAAGGAGTCCGTTTACTCGGGCGGGAAGAAAATTATCGTGAACTACAACGATACCGACGTAACCGTCGCGGGAATAAAGATTCCGGCGCAAGATTTTGTCGTGGTGAAAGGGGGAGAGGCGGAGTGAACGGATTGATCCGATTAAAAAACCGATTGTCGCAACGATACGAAGGCATCTTCCTTATTTTGCCCTGGATTATCGGATTTCTCTTGTTCGTGTCGTTCCCTCTCTTCTACTCGCTCTATATGAGCTTTCATAACGTCCGCATTACCGGGACGGGCATCCTGCATGAATATGTAGGCATCAAGTATTACTATAGCCTTCTGTTCGAGGACGGCGGCATCTTCTACGATCAGCTTCTTCCGTTTCTGAGGCAGATTCTGTTCATGATTCCGATCATCGTCATCTTCTCCTTTATGATTTCGATCATGCTGAACCAGAAGTTTCTGGGAAGGGGCTTGTTCAGGGCGGTGTTCTTCCTGCCGGTTATATTCTCCTCCGGCAATATCATCGAACGTTTCTTGAGTCAAGGGAGGGGGCAGCTCGGATTCCTGGAGCAGTTCTCCATTTCGACGACGCTCACGCAATATTTGCCGGCCTCCTGGGCGACGCCGATCGTAAGCGTCTTGAACTCGTTCGTCCTTATCCTGTGGTATTCCGGCGTGCAGATTCTTTTGTTCCTTGCGGGCCGCCAGACGATTTCGGCATCCGTTTACGAGGCGGCGCGCATCGACGGCGCGAATCCGTGGGAGATGTTCTGGAAGATCACCCTGCCGGGCATGATGCCGTTCGTCCTGCTGAATACGATTTATACCATTGTGGATTTGTTTACTTTCCCCGGCAATCCCGTCATCGCGAGCGTCAATCCGACGCAATACGGTCCGACCAGCGCATTGATCTGGGTCTATTTCATCATCATCCTGCTGTTCTTGGGATTGGTGGTGCTGCTGCTTGGAAGAGCGGTCCGCAACACGACGCAAACGAGGTAGGAGGAGAGAAGGATGGAGAAAGTATGGAATGTCCTAAGGCAGCGGCAGCGGCGGTTCAGCCAGGTTGGATTGCTCGAGCGGCTTCGATTGCTGCTGCTAGGGCGGGAAGCCGATAAGGGATTGCTGTTTCGCGTATTTATTTACATCGTGCTGATTGAAACGGCTTATCTGTATCTCAATCCTATTTTATATATGGTATCCACCATGGTGAAAGGCCTCGGCGATTTGCTCGATCCAACCGTGAACTGGATACCGAAGGAGATTTTTTGGGGGCATCTGAAAGAGGCGTGGAAGCTGCTGAACTACCCGACTTCGTTCGGCATCAGCTTCGGACTGTCGATCGGGGCGACGCTCTTCCAGCTCGTCGCCTGCGCGATGGCCGGTTACGCGTTCGCCAGGGTAAAGTTTCCGTTCAAGCGCTTCTGGTTCGTATGCTTGATCTTCGCCTTCGTCATCCCGCCGCAGGTCACGGTGCTGCCGCTGATTATTATGTACCGGGAAGTCGGCTGGATCGATACCTACTTCCCGATGCTAATCCCGGCTTTGTTCGGGCACGGCCTGAAGGGCGCGCTGTACGTCATCATTTACCGCCAATTTTTCTCCATTCTGCCGAAGGAGCTGGAGGAAGCGGCGAAGATCGACGGCGCAAGTCTGTACAGGGTCTTCTTCAAGGTCATGCTGCCGATCGCAACGCCGGCGATTGTCGTCGTATTCCTGTTCTCATTCGTCTGGAGCTGGAACGACAGTTATTTTCCGATGATGTTCCTGTTCAAGATGCAGGACGTTCCGCTCTCCATCGCGCTGGTGAAGGCGACGGGAGACATCTCGACGGAGGAAGGGCAGTTGTTCGCCCAGTCGCTCGACATGGCGAAGTCGTTTCTCGCGGTCATGCCGCCGCTGTTGCTGTATCTCTTTACGCAGCGATGGTTCACCGAAGGCGTCGAGCGGACCGGCCTTGTGGAATAACAACGAATTGAAGGGAGTGCTAGTGCGCTAATGGGAATGCAGGAAGTGGAACGCTGGGGAATATTCGAGGTTGCTTTATCCGGTCCTTCGGCAGGCAATCCGTTCGCGGAGGTCGCCGTGTCGGCGACCTTCGAATACCGCAACGATCGGGTCGAAGTGGAAGGTTTCTATGACGGGGACGGCGTCTATCGGGTCCGGTTCATGCCGGATCGGGAAGGGACGTGGCGATACGTCACGAAGAGCGGCACGCCTGAGCTGGACGGCGCGACGGGAACCTTCCTCTGTACATCGCCGTCGGAAGGGAATCATGGGCCTGTAAGAGTCAAGGACGGTTATTTGTTCGCATTCGAGGACGGCACGCCGTATATGCCGTTCGGCACGACCTGTTATCACTGGACGCATACGGGGAGCAAAGAGCATGAGCTGCAAACGCTGGAAGAGCTCGGGCGGTCCCCGTTCAATAAGGTCCGGATGTGCCTGCTCCCTACGCGGGATATGCGTCCGGAGATGGTCGCCTTCGCGGGGACATGCCCGGAGGATGCGGATACGACCCGGTTCAATCCGGCGTTCTTCGCCCATCTGGAGGAGCGGATCGGCGACTTGATGAAGCTCGGAGTGGAAGCCGACCTGATTCTGTTCCATCCCTACGACAAGCAGGGCGGCTGGGGCTTCAACGGCATGTCGCGCGAACAGGACTTCTACTATCTGCGATACGTTATCGCCCGTCTTGGCGCGTACCGCAATGTCTGGTGGTCGCTGTCGAACGAATACGATTTCAATAAGATGAAAACGATCGAGGATTGGGACCGGCTGCTGCAATACGTGCAGCGGAAGGATCCGTATCAGCGGCTGCGATCGATTCATAACGGGACCAAAATGTACGAGCAATCTTCCTTGTACGATTTCTCCAAGTCATGGCTCACTCACCAGAGCATCCAGCATTGGGATACTAGTCCGACTACCGAATGGCGCGAAGCCGTTCGCAAGCCGATCGTCGTCGACGAAATTTCCTACGAGGGAAACGTGGCCAAGCGATGGGGCAACATTACGGGGCTTGAGTTGATGCACCGCTATTGGGAGGGGCTGACCAAAGGCGGCTTCGTCGCCCACGGCGAATGCTTCGAGAACAAGCCGACAAGAGCCTGGATATCGAGCGGCGGCAAGTTGTACGGGGAAAGCCCGGAGCGGATCCGGTTTCTGCGTCAAGTGCTTAAGGAAGGTCCGGAGGATTGGATGAAGGCGCGCGAGGACGGCGGCTATGCGCTTCTGTACTTGGGCAAATACCGGCTTTCGTCCTATAAGCTCCCGCTGTCCCAAGACCGGGAATACCGGATCGAACTCATCGATATTTGGGAGATGACGATAACGCCGCTTGACGGCACTTTCACGGGGCAGAGCGACTTGTCATTGCCGGCTAGACCTTATACCGCCTTGCGCGCGCAAACAGTTTGAGAGGAGGGAACGTCGTGATTCAATATAAAGAAGAAGTGGAACGATTTGGCATATTCGAACTGCAGATGAAGGGGCGCGAAGACGACGGGCTCTTCGCGGACCCCGGCCTGTGGGCTGAATTCAGCAAAGAGGATCGTCATTTCGTGGCAGAAGGCTTCTACGACGGCGAAGGCAGACTAATGATCCGGTTTATGCCGGACGAGGAGGGGGACTGGTCGTTCCGCGTCGAAGGCGCATCCGCGCCAGCCGGCGGATACGCCGGACGATTCCTTTGCCTGCCGGCGGGGGCCGATAACCACGGGCCGGTGAGCGTGTCGAACGCGACGCTGTTCGCCT
>JAQSXN010000247.1 GCA_029256665.1 Paenibacillus sp. | reverse complement strand
AGGAAATGCTCGATGATCTCGCGCATTTCCGCGAGCGTTTCCGCCTTGAGCACCTTTTGATTGAGATGATGAAGCTCGACCGAATGGGCGGAGGAGGAGAAGCCCGGCTCGCGCAGCACCTGCTTGATCAGCAGGATCACCTGAATGACCGCGTAGGTCATGTAATCGTAATGAATGGAGGCGATCAGGTCGAACATTCGGATTAGAGCGGCGTGCACGGCGTCCGCATCCTTCGCTTTGATGCTCTCCGCCAGTCGTTTCTCAAGCTCAGCCGGAATGATAAAGTCCTGGCGGCCGTTATTCTCCTCCACCAAGTCCGGCGTAATGACGGCGCCTTGCCCGTAGGACAGGCGGTACATCAGCTGTTGCACCGTCCGTTCGTATAGCGGAGTCAGTTCCTTAAAGCCGGGGACCGCAAGGCTAATGGCGGAGGAGAAGCTCCGTTCGCGATAATATTGTTTGTAGGTCTGCCGGGCTTCCGTCAGGAGGCGGGCGAGGGCGGCGATATCGATCCCGCCGGCCCGAACGCCGACGATCACGACGATGTATTCGTTGTTCATATCGACGACCCGATTCGGGAACTCCCGGCCAACCGTCTCTTCGATAATGTTGCATGCCGCGAACCGGTACAGCTTCTCTTGCGATTCGGACTCTATGGATTTGCCGTCTTGCGGCGCCTGATCGAGCGAGATGACGGCCAATTGCCACATTTGCTCCGTCTCGTCCCCGAAGAGCTCCGGACTGGCTTCGGCGCAGTGGTCGAGTTCATCCAGCGTCATCGAGCGACTGTCGGACACCCATCTGCGCAAGTAATAGTCGCTGACGATTTGATTGTTTCTGCGTTCTTCCTTGTTCACCTGCTGCAGCTTATCCAAGGTCTGCTTGTAGACGTCGGACATAAAGCTTACTTCATCCTTGTTGCGCGGCTCGTCATCCGGCGTCTGCATGTCATTCCGCTTGAACATGTCGAACAGCTTGCCGATCGGACGGTACAACCGGTTCGTGATGACAAGAGACAAGATGAAGCTGGCCGCCAAAAAAACAAAGGTAAACAACAGCGTGATGTCGAGCAGCGTTTCCGCCCGCCCCATCACTTTGTCGTAGGGGAGAATGTTCATGACCTTCCACTGGCTCACGCCGACGCTTGCTTCCGAGATGACGTATTTCTCCCCGTCGATTCGTTTGATCGAGAAATCCTCGGACGGCGTCATGCCGGATAGCATGGAGCCCGCAAGATAGCGCTGCACGGCTTCGGACGGGGGAGAGGACATGCCATCCGTTTGGAGGATTGCCCCGTTTTTATCCACGAGCACCATTCCGTCGCCGCTTTCCGACATATTATCCAGGCTCCTAATATTATCAAAGATCCATTGCGGCCTAATATTCACGATGATCGTATTGGGCAGCGCGCCGTCGGTAGGATGGTTCTCGGTCAGGATAAAGGAGAACAGGTCGACATCGGGCCGGCTTTCGTCCAACTTGATCGGGATAAGCTGCGCGAACGAATCCGTCTCCATCGATTCCAGCTGAAGCAGCAGTCTGTCCTGCAGCGCTTTCAGATGTGTGCGCGTCCACGTGCCCGACCCCCCGCTGTAGAACGTCTCGGTCACGCCGCTGAATATGAAGATGGAGTCGACGAAGGTGGTGGAATCGGCAAGCGTGTCCAGCTTGCGGTGCGTCTGGAAGGTCATGACGGGATCGGGATTCTTGGCGTTCATCAAATAGATCATGTTTTGGTCCAGGCTGGCGATGATGCCGATGTTTTGCACGATATCGTTAATGTAGTTGATATTATGTTTAATGTGGGAAAGCACTTTCTGGTTGGCTTCCTTCTGCGTTTGCAGGATCATTTGCTGAGAGTATAGATAAAAGGAAATGGCCGTCACGAGCAACAGTCCCGCCATGGACAGATTGAAATAGAAGAAGATCCGCTGCAAATACTTTCGGCTGGTAAGATGCTGAATGATGTTCATCGCTCGACAACTCCGCTCCCCAAATGTGTAAGCTGCCCAGTGGTCGCCCCGCCCGGCCAAAGCATCGGACGAAGCGTATGCGAGCAGCAGTTAATTATGTCAGAGTGTACAGTCCGCCCGCAAGGACGGTCAAGGCAAATCGCCGGAAATTATAACAAAATGCGCAAATTGATATGGAGAAACGCTGCCGAACCGCATGGCGGAGTCTTTCGTAGGCGAGGCGCATTCGCCCGCTATTGCCAATAAAACGAAGAACCGTGTTCCCAATCCTCCAATAATATGGTAATGTTGTAGCGCAAAGCACCTATGGAAAAGGAGTCGTACACATGTCATCATCAAGAATCATGAAATGGATAACGGGCTCGTTCGAGCTGATTCTAGGCATTCCGGTGTTAGGGGCATTAATCATTTTGGGTTATGCCTATGTGCCGCTCGGCATTATGTTCATTCTGCACGTTATCACGCTGGTCATGTCCATGAAGAACGGAGAGACGAAATACGGATCGGTCGTAGGAATCGTGACGTCCCTCATCGCGTGGATCCCTTTCGTCGGCATGGCGATGCACATTATTTCCGGCATCCTGCTGATGGTCAGCGCGGCTAAAAGTTCGGAGCGAGGGCGCGGTTACATGCCTCCGCCGCCGCCGCCATTGTAATGGGGCGTTTCAATAGGACTGCGACCTCTGCATGACAAGAAACCCGGCCTATCATGGTCGGGTTTCTTGTTGCGATATCGCAGTGCTGACGTCAAAAAGCCCGACTAGTAGAGTCGGGCTTAGAAAGCCGTACTAAAATACCTTATTCAGCGATTGCGGTTGAGGAATGTCCTGCCAGGCGCGGTTCTCGCCGTTGAATTGAGGCAGCCAAGGCGCGAGCGCATCGAACATTTCGTCCACCATGCTCCATACTTGCTCCGTGCTGCAAATCGCCGCCGTCAGCGGATCATGAAGAATCGCTTGCTTGACTAGTTCGCGGTTACCGGTAAGCGCGGCTTCCACGGCCATTTCCTGAACGCTGACGCTGGCCCGGCAAGTGGCCGCGCATGCAAGCGGCAGATCGCCGATCCATGTCGGGGCGATTCCGTTGCGGTCGACGTAACACGGAATTTCGATCGTGCAGCCATCGGGCAAGTTCGTAATAAGTCCTTTGTTCTCGATGTTGAAGTTGCCCCTGTACACGCGGCCGGTTTCCAGCGCTTCGATAATGTAAGAACCATGCTCCTCCGAGCGCTGCCCAAGCGGGATGGATTCCAGCTCGCCGCTCAGCCATTTCGGATACATCGCTTTGTAATCCTCGAACCGGGTCAAGCAATGCTCCAGATACCCGGCGGTTACGCCGCCGATCCACTCCTTGTCGTTGATCCACTTGTCCATGTCCGCCGACTTCTTGCGGTACCAAGGCAAATATTCGCTTAAGTGGCCGTTGGATTCCGTCGAATAATAACCGAATCTGCGCAGGACGTCGATGCGGCAAGGCTCCGTCTGCGGCAGGGTAGGATGGTTCTCGAACGCGTTCAGCAGCTTCGGCAGCATATCTTCGCCCTTATGGGTCAGCTTAACGAACCATGTTTGGTGATTGATGCCGGCGCACACTTGGTCCAGTTCGTCTTGCGGTATTCCCAGCGCTTCGGCAATCTGTTCGTGACCGTGCTGGACGCCGTGGCACAGGCCGACGACGCGCACGCCGCCGGCTCGGCGGACCGCCCAAGTGTTCATGGCCATCGGATTGGAATAGTTCAGCAACAACGCGTCCGGCGCAAGCTCCCGCATGTCGCGGGCGATATCGAGCAGCACCGGTATGGTACGGAGCGCGAAGAAGACGCCTCCGGGGCCCAATGTATCCCCGACGCATTGCTCGACCCCGTATTTGAGCGGAATTTCGATATCGTGACGGTAAGCCTCGAGTCCGCCGACGCGAGCTAAACAGATAACGTAATCCGCATCCTTGATCGCTTCCCGCTGATTCGTCGTCGCGACCAGCGTCACCTCGTTCAGCCCGTTAACGTCAAGCATATGGCGGCTGAGCGTCGTGACCATGTCCAGGTTGTCCTTATCGATGTCCATCAGGCGGAACTCCGTATCGCGGAACTCGGGCACGGCCATCAAATCCATAATCAATCTGCGGGTAAACCCGATGCTGCCCGCGCCAATCATTGCGATCTTCAACATACTATAAGCACCTCCGTATGAAATAATTGCTCCTTACTTCCTCTCGCTAATAATCATAGATCCAGTATTGTAGGGAGTAAATAGCAATATCTTTTCGCGGAGGTCTAACTATATTGCTCTAATTCAATTAAGAAATTCGTTAATCGATAAATAGGTGGTGGTCCGGGACTTCGCCGTCGTGATCCCTGAACTGCTGCGGCGATACCCCCATCATCCTGCGGAATACTTTGCCGAAGTAGCTGCCGTTATCGAAGCCTGTAGCCGATGAGATCGCCGCCACGGACTGATCGGATTGCCGGAGCAACCGGCAGGCTTCCGCGATGCGAATTTTCGTAAGCTGCTGAACGGGCGTTACTCCGGTATGTTTGGCGAACAGGCGGCAGAAGTGGTATTTGGTGACTCCCGCCGCGGACGCGATTTCATCCAGCGTCAGAAATCGATGATACTGTCCTTCCATGAAGCGCTGGGCCAAGGCAACGGGTTCGGGCACCGGTTGACCGGTCTCGGGCTTGCCGTCGACGACTCGAAGACAGGCGACGATCCATTCGTAGAGACGAACGGAGATATCGTATTTGTCCTGAAACGTTTTGTCGCCGGCGTTCTGCATCATCTCCCATAACATGGCGATCGGCTGGGCGTTCGGTTTGAACGAAACGACCGGTCCGGCCTTGGCGATCAATTCGTTCCAGAGCGGAAACACGTGGGCGCCCGACGCGGTCAGGAAGATATATTCCCAAGGCGTCTTGGAAGCCGAACGGTAGTAATACCGGTGGGCGTCCGGAATTCGGACGAAGAAACCGTGATGCTTCGGAACCGCGTAATGCCGATCTCCGACCGTCAGCTGCCCTTCGCCCGACAGCGTATATTGGAACAGCACGAATTTATCGTCCCGCGCCATGCCGTCCCAAGAGTAGTCTTCGTTCACCGTGCTTTCCCAGCCGATCGTCCGGATGGCCATCAAGGGATTGGTCTGGTCCGTATAGCGAAAGCCGTAATTAGTGCGTAGCAATATAATACTACCTCCTGCTCAATAATTTTCTATTGTAATAGGGTTGAATTAGGCGTAAATTCGGGGAGTAAACAGATAAGTACTGCAAATATTGTACTATAAGCAGACCGCAAATGAGTAGCTATAATCCCGGAGGTGTTCACCATGCCGCTTATCGATATGCCGCTGGACCAATTAAAACAATATGAGGGGAGAACCCCTCGGCCTGCCGATTTCGACTCGTTTTGGGAGAGGGCGCTGCAAGAAATGAAAGGGACGGATCCGCAGCTGGAGCTTATCGAAAGCGAGTTTCGGGTTCCGTATGCCGACTGTTACCATTTATACTTTACCGGCGTTAACGGAGCGCGTATACACGCCAAGTACGTCCGGCCGAAGCATGCGCCAAGGCCGCATCCCGCCGTCCTGCAATTCCACGGGTACGCGCATCATTCCGCGGATTGGGCCGACAAGCTGATTTACGCCTCCTTGGGATTTACCGTCGTCGCGATGGACTGCCGCGGGCAAGGCGGATTGTCGGAGGACGCCGGCGGAGTGAAGGGAACAACCCATAAAGGGCACTTGATCCGGGGCCTCGACGACCATCCCGATCGGCTGTTGTTCCGCCAGATTTACCTCGACACCGCCCAACTGGCGGGCATCGTCATGGATATGCCCGAGGTAGACGCTTCGCGCGTCGGCGCCATCGGCGGTTCGCAAGGGGGCGGACTCGCTCTGGCTTGCGCGGCGTTGGAGCCGCGAGTCAGCCGGGTTGCGCCTAGCGTCCCGTTCTTATGCGACTACAAGCGGGTATGGGAGATGGACCTGGCTAAAGATGCGTACGAGGAGCTAAGAACGTTTTTCCGCCATCACGATCCCCAGCATCAGCGGGAGGACGAAATTTTCGAGCGGCTCGGTTATATCGACGTGCAGCATTTGGCCGATCGGATCCGCGGCAAGGTCATGATGGGCGTTGGCTTGCTCGACACGGTCTGTCCGCCCTCCACGCAATTCGCGGCCTATAACCGGATTCGCTCGGATAAGCGGCTGGAATTGTATCCGGACTTCGTGCACGAGCGGCTGCCGGGCTTCGAGGACAAGACGATACGGTTTCTGCTGGACATGTAGGAGGGGCGAGAGCCTCTCTTTTTTGTTACCACATAA
>JAQSXN010000246.1 GCA_029256665.1 Paenibacillus sp. | reverse complement strand
CTTCGCGTAGAAGGGCTCAAGGAAGAGAAGACGCGCCTGCAAGGCAAACGCGAGGAGCTTATGACCCGGGTTCGCCAGATGAACGCGACCAGCGCAACAAACGCCGGAGCCGGCGTATACGGAGGCGTTACTCAGTTGCACGGAAGCTCGGCGGCCAAAGGGTTCGAGCGCATCGAGCAGAAGGTGATGGAGTGGGAAGCATCCCGCGAGCTGGCAAGAACGGCTCCCGCATGCGGAGTCGGCGGCGGTTATGCCCCCGTCGATATCAAGCAGGAGCAACGCTCGGCGCTGGTCGAGGAACAGCTTCAGCGTCTGCTGAACAAATCCGGCAACTAGCCTTCATATAAAGCTCTAGCTTATGTCAAATACGGGAGATGCGCGCGGCGATTCGCCATGCGCTTCTCCCGTATTCGGCGTGCCGTCCGTTTCTATTCGGCGTAGATCATCTTGGTGGTCATGCCGCCGTCCACCGTAATCCGCGTGCCGGTTACAAAATCGTTGCGAGGATCGGTCAGATATAGGCAAGCGCGGGCGATGTCTTCCGGTTTCCCTACGCGCCCGGAAGGATGCTGCGCATGATCAACCCGTCTTAACTCGCCGTAGTCGCCCGTCTCGATCCAACCCGGACATATCGCGTTAACCGTGATTCGGTCGGGTCCGAGCGACGTCGCCAGCGCGTGGGTAAGCGACAAGATGCCGCCCTTGGATGCCGCATAAGCTTCTGAGTTAGGTTCGGACATTAGCGCGCGCGTGGAGGAAATGTTGACGATGGAGCCTCCCGTTCCGTCCTTGCGCATAAGCTTGGCCGCTTCGCGCGAGCACAGAAACGTACCTCTCAAATTCGTGTTGACGACATGATCCCACTCGTCCGGCTCGAGATCGTAAGGCGACTTCCAGATTCCGAAGCCCGCGTTGTTAACGACGACGTCCACTCTTCCGAACAGCTCCTCGATATCCCCGAACATGCGGGATACTTCATCCGGCTTGCTTACATCCGCGATAAAAGAAGCAGAGTCGATTCGCTCCTGCTCCAGCAGCGCCGCCGTCTCCTCGAGTCCTGCCTCGTTCCTGTCCGCGATGAGCGCCAGCGCTCCGGCGCGTCAGTATGCGAGCGCGAGCTCCCTGCCGATACCGGCTCCCGCGCCGGTGATAAGCACGATTTTTCCCTCGTGCGTTTCTGTTCCCATGTTATCCTCTCCTTTCGCGTGTGTGATGAACCAGCGATCTATCGACTACTTGCGTATGCGGATATTCTATCACAACCGGGTTGGCTGGACGAAAGCGGCAAAGCGTATCGTACGTTGAACGAGGGGATGCTTGAGCTGCGAACCTGTCGCCTAACGGACAGGAGTGGCACTAATCTTCGGATTTTTAACGTTTCCAAATTCTAACGGACACACGCGTCCCTATTCACGCCATCCGAGCAGCGTTTCGCCTTATTTGGGCCAAATAACAGCCCCCGTGTCCGTTACAGCTCAATAGTTAAAAGAAACAGTCGAATGAGGGCGCTGGTGTCCGTTACATTTTTTTGGCGGCGCTTCGTCTAGAGGTTTCGGAGCAGCAGCAGCATCCGCAGGCTGATGCTTCGCATCATTTCCTTAACAACAAGGTGAAACGGCTGCGCCGTCCTTTGGCGGCGAAACTCGTAACTTAGTCTCCGTCTGCAACGATACTTTTTAGCTCTACTGCTCCATCCCGCCCTTCGCCGCCAGCTGCAACGATATTTTTTCCCTTATAATGCAAGAAAGCCCCCGCTAGGGAGCTTTCTTGCCGCATATGAATGTTTCAGGTTTTGCTTTGCAAAGCTGTAGGTCGCAAATTCCCCAAGTACTTCGAGTGGATTTTTTCTCTTATAAAGCGTCGCATGCGCTTAATGTTTGAGCAGCCCCGCAAGTTCACGCTTGAGCGCCAAAAACTCGGGATGCTCGCGCACGTCTTCGCCGCGAACGGCGGGAAGCTTCACCTTGAACTCCTTCAAAATCCGCCCCGGATTCGCGCCCATGACGACAATCCGCTGGGACAAAAAGATCGCTTCGTCGATATCGTGCGTAATAAACATGACGGTCGTTTTCTCCTTCTCCCATACCTCCAGCAGCATCGCCTGCATCTCTTGTTTCGTCTGGGCATCCAGAGCGCCAAAAGGCTCATCCATCAGCATGACCTTCGGACGGTTCGCGAGCGCCCTCGCGATGGCGACGCGTTGCTTCATGCCGCCGGAGAGCTGCTTGGGATACGAATTGGCGAACTTCTCCAGCTTAATAACGCCGAGCCAATAGTTGGAGATTTGACGGCGGATCAAGATCGGCATTCCCTTCAGCTTCGGCCCGTACTCGATATTTTCCCGTACGGTCAGCCACGGGAACAACGTGTACCCTTGGAAGACCATCCCTCGGTCAGGGCCGGGACCGATGATATCCTCGTCGTCGAGAGTCAAAGTGCCGCCGGAATACTCCTCGAGACCGGCTACGATACGCAGAAGCGTCGACTTTCCGCAGCCGGACGGTCCGAGAATCGTCAGAAATTCGTTGTTCTCGATCGTCAGATCGATGTCGCGCAGCGCTTCGAACGTGCTCTTGCGGGCCACGTACACCTTCTGCAATCCCTCGATCCGGATGCGCCCGCTTGCTTCTGTTGCCATCGGTCCGGTCGTGGCGCGCTCTTCCTTGTTATCGATCGCCGATATCACACTCGCTGCAGATGTGCTCATCCCTATCGCTCCTTTGTGTCGTAGGCGGGCAAGGGCGAAGCCTTGCGCCATCCTCCGGTCTCCGAAATATCTTCCGCGCCAGCCAGCGCGGCTGCGTATCCTTCGCATATGAAGCCCGGCACTTCCGTGCCGTCTTCCAGCTCGATCTTGCCGATGCCAAGCGGCCCCGGTATGCCCGCCGCAAACTTGCCAAAGGAAGCAAGCGGCATCTCCCATATTTCCAGCTCGACGGACGCGCCGCCGGCTTGCCGTTTCACCATGCCCGGCTTCGGCGGTTCGGTGGGCAGCCGCAGCAAGGCATACTTCGGCGCGGAGAGCGCCTCCCGCACGAACGCCGCGCCGCATTCGTTCATCTGGCGTTCCAGCGGATAGCCACGCATATGCAAGCCGCATACCGCGACGTACGTCATCGTTTGCGAGGATGCCCCCGTTTGTTCTGAAGCGTAAGGGACTTCGGGCGCCGCTATTCCCCGGGCGGCTGCCATGGAAGCATCCCCATAAGCTGCCGGTTCACTCTCAAGAGTCGCCAAGCCGTTGCTGGCACGAACAGCCAGCGTTTCTCCCATCCACATCGCGCCGAGCTTCCAAAGCAGCCGCTCTTGATCCGCCGGCGCGAACAACGTCACGCCGAACGGCAGCTCCGGAGCGGCTTCGCCGGCAGGCAGCGCGACGGCGCACAGGTCGAGCAAATTGCAATGGTTCGTGAAGCGCCCCATGTCGCGGTTCGTGCCGACGGGATCGCGGGCGACGTCCTCGCGCGTCCATGTGCCGCCGCAAGTCGGCAGCAGCAGCACGCCTCCGCGGAGCATGTTGTCCGTCTCCAGCTTCAGGCGTTGCAGCCGGTGCATTGCGCGGAACACGGACGCCGCGTCATGCGACTCGGACGCTCCCGTTCGCAGAATCCGTTCCGTAACGGGGAACGATTTTCCCGGATGGGCTTCGATAAAAGCGCCAAGCGATGCCCAGCGTTCGGCCACCCACGGTCCCTCGTACAGGATGGCCGCCGTTTCGGCAATTAAGCTAGTGTCGATGCGTCTTATCGGAAGCGATAAAGTCTCCAGCTTCTCCAGCGCAGCGCGCCAAGCCAAGCGGTATTCCTCGGCAAACGGTCCATAAAATTCCGGTTCTTCGGCGGGCAGCAACACGAAAGGCTGTTCGCGGCTTGCTATCGTAAGCGCCGCACCTGCTTCCTCCCTTACGCGTTGCGCGGGTTCCATGGCGCTGCCCTTTCGAACCTCTCTCGACCAAGGATCGTCAGCATGCGGACCGCGGGCGACGGCGTCGACGATCGCCGCATCCGCTAACGTGCGGGCAAACACGGTGACGCAGTCGAGGCTGGCGCAGGCCGGCACGACTCCGACCGTCGGCCAAGCGCCGAGACTCGGCTTCCAGCCGATCAGCCCGTTCAGCGCGGCCGGCACGCGGCCGGAGCCGGCCGTATCCGTGCCTATCGCGAACACCGCTTGCCCCCTTGCTACCGCGACGGCAGAGCCGGAGCTGGAGCCGCCGCTGATCAGCTCGGGCCGCAGCGCGTTATGCGTCTCGCCGTAGGGACTGCGCGTGCCGACGAGTCCGGTCGCGAACTGATCCAGATTGCATTTGCCTACGGGGATGGCGCCGGCTTCGATCAACCTCGCAACGACGGCCGCGTGGTCATCCGGCTCGTACGCGTATGACGGGCAAGCCGCCGTCGTCGGCGCGCCCGCCAGATCGATGTTGTCTTTGATCGCGAACGGAATGCCCCAGAGAGGCGCGCTCTCGCGATCCATCAAGGACAGCCGCTCCAGATAAGGCCGGATTCGGTCGATCTCCGGCGGCACGATCCAAATGCCCATTTCGGAGTCTGCCTCGGCCCGCGCAACGATTGCTTCGACGACCGTCTCCGGCGTCAGCTCGCCCGCTTCGTATGCCTCGCGGAGCGAGTGGATCGTCCATGCCCCTGTCACTGTCGCCGCTAGCTTCGTCATGGGACGAGCACCTCGCTATCCTCCAAAATGTACGCCAGCAGTTGACCGGCTTGCACCTCGTCTCCCGGCTTGACGAAGATCGTATCGACGACGCCGGCGCATGGCGCCTCCTGGGCGAATTCCATCTTCATGCTTTCTTCGATGACGATGACGTCTCCCCGCTGCACGCGTTGTCCCGGAACCGCCTGCACCTTCCAGACGCTGCCCGGCATGGAGCAACGAACGGCGACGGCGCCTTCGGGAGCCTCCTGCTCCGTTACCTCGGTTTCCGCTTCCTGCTCGGAAACGTACTCCGCGATGCCGAGCTCCTTCCACCGTTCGCGCTCCTCGCGGAAAGCGGCTTGCTGCGTTTCGCGGAACGCCGCCGAACTATCCTCGATCGACTCCAGAAAGGATAGATAACCTCCCAGATCGAATACCGTCTCTTCGATATCCGCCTCGAACCGGCCGCGAAGGAAATCTTCGCGGAGCTGCAGCAGTTCGTCCGCCTCCACCGGGTAGAACCGGATTTGGTCGAAGAAGCGGAGCAGCCATGGCGTGCCCGATTGAAAGCTTTTGGTCTCCCGAAGCTTATTCCACATCTGGATCGTTCGGCCCACGAATTGATAGCCGCCCGGTCCTTCCATGCCGTACACGCACATATATGCGCCGCCGATGCCGACGGCATTCTCCGGCGTCCATGTTCTGGCCGGATTGTATTTGGTCGTGACAAGCCGATGGCGCGGATCCACCGGCGTCGCAACCGGCGCTCCCAGATAAACGTCGCCCAAGCCAAGCACGAGATAGTTGGCGTTAAATACGACATCCATCACGTCGTCTATGCCGTCCAGCCCGTTCATCCGGCGAATAAACTCCAGGTTGCTGGGACACCAAGGCGCATCCGGTCTGACGTTGTTCTGGTAACGCTCGATCGCGAGCCTAGTCGCCGGGTCATCCCAGGACAGCGGCAATCGGACGACCCGCGACGGCACTTTCATCGTTTCGAGAGGCGGCAAGCCTCCATCCAGATCCAGGATGCGGCGACATGCTTCGTAAGCGTCGATCCGATCAGGGTCGTAATGCACCTGAAGCGAGCGGATGCCCGGCGTCAAATCCAGCACGGGGATATCGCCGCTCATCCGGATCGCTTCCATTAGCGCATGCACCTGGAAACGCAGCAGCAAATTCAGCTCCATCTCGCCGTATTCGACGAGCAGGTTCGCGTCGCCCGCGCAGCGGATCACGATCTTGAACCGTCTGCCGTCGCTTTCGCTTACGAGCAGCGGGTAATCCGGTCCAAGCTCTTTGTGCGTCGAGTCCCCGTGCATCGCTTGAGACGCCCGTCTTTTGGCGGAAGGTAACGCTTCGGCATCGTCGCCGCGAATCAACGCCCCGACTCCGATCGCAACCTCCGGCTCGTCGGCGCTTTCCCTGCCGACCGCATCGAGCAGCGCTTCCTGCCGTCTGCGCAGCATGGCGGCTTGCTCAAGCGAGATCAATTTAAAGCTTACCGAGTCGCCCGCCCTCAGTTGGCCAAGCTTCCACAGTTCGGCCGTTGCCGTCGTAACCGGACAGACGAATCCTCCCAGGCTGGGGCCGTCCGGCCCGAGCAGAATCGGCATGTCTCCGGTCAAATCGAGCGT
>JAQSXN010000245.1 GCA_029256665.1 Paenibacillus sp. | reverse complement strand
ACCACTTGCTCGATTTTCTCGTCGGACAGGCCGTAGCCGCCTTTATCGATCGGCGTGCGGATAATGTTATTGAAGGCTTCCTTCATCGAAGTCAGCTCGACGCGGTCTTGCGGACGCTTCGGTCCGGCAAGGGACGGAACGATCGAGGAGAGATCCAGCTCGATAACATCCGTGAACACGGGATCCGGCGTTTCGTCCGTGCGGAACATGTCTTGCGCTTTGTAGTAAGCTTCGACAAGCTCGATTTGCTCATCTTTGCGGCCCGTTTGGCGCATGAAGTCCAGCGTTTCGCTGTCTACCGGGAAGAAACCGATCGTCGCGCCGTATTCGGGAGCCATGTTGGCTACGGTAGCGCGGTCCGCCAGGCTGATGTTGGAGAGGCCAGGTCCGAAGAACTCGACGAACTTGCCTACAACGCCTTTTTTGCGGAGAATCTGGGTAACGGTCAGCGCAAGGTCGGTGGCCGTGGAGCCTTCCGCCAAGCTGCCCGTCAGTTTGAAGCCGATAACTTCAGGCATAACGAAGTACAGCGGTTGACCCAGCATGCCGGCTTCCGCCTCGATGCCGCCCACGCCCCAGCCGACAACGCCAAGACCGTTGATCATCGTCGTGTGGGAGTCCGTGCCGACCAAGGAGTCCGGATATACAACCGTTTCGCCGTCGATCGTTTTGGTCGCCGCTACGGATGCGAGATACTCCAAGTTCACTTGGTGAACGATGCCCGTGCCCGGAGGAACGGCGCGGAAGTTATCGAATGCCGTTTGCGCCCAGCGCAGGAAGCGATAACGCTCTTCGTTGCGTTCGAACTCGACTTTCGTGTTGTACTCCAGCGCTTCCGGGGTGCCGAAGGCGTCAACCATGATGGAGTGGTCGATGACGAGGTCGACCGGTACGAGCGGGTTGATTTTCTTCGGATCGCCGCCGGCTTTCTTGACGGTGTCGCGCATTGCCGCAAGGTCGACGACGACCGGCACGCCTGTAAAGTCCTGAAGGACGATACGCGCGGGGATGAAAGGGATTTCCTTGTCTTCGCGTCCGTTGGCCCAGTTAGCGAGTTGTTTCACGTGTTCTGGGGTAATGCCGCGTCCGTCGAATTGGCGAACGGCCGCCTCCAACAATACTTTAATGGAGAACGGAAGCTTGGAGATATCGCCCAGGCCTTGTTCTTCCAGACCGCCGAGACGGTAGTAGGCGTACGACTTGCCGCCCGATTCAAGCGTCGTGCGAACAGAATATTGATTTTGATTGGACATCGCTATTCTCCTCTTCTTGAAAGTAGTAGTTGTTTCACTCTGTGAAACACGATTTCAAAAACCTTATGTCTATAGTATAGCGTTAAAAAGGGGTATCCGTAAAGTCCAATTATGACCTGTTCCCTTGTCCCGCTGGCGAAATTCCGTTTGCCGGCCTTCACTAACAAATTACATGATTCGTTGCTTCGCGTCATATAATGAACCAGTCATTCCATGCGCGGACGGCGGGACGGGGGAGGTCTGTCTTGCAAGCGCGTTCGGTGCAATTTCAAGGTTAAACTAAAGGCAAGCCAGGAGGGATCGCGATGTCGAAACCAACCAGCAGAAGCGGCGCCGCGCAAGATCGGCAGAAACGCGCCGCGAAACAAGCGCATGCGGCTTCGGCCCCGGACAGGCGGAAGCGACAGGAAGCGCCGTCCGAGAGGAAGGACAAACGGGCGGCGACGGAGATGAGGGAAGCGCAGGAGCCGAAGCTGAGCTCGTTGCTGCAATCGTCAGGTCTTGTCCGAGACGGTTCCTCCAAGAAGGATTGGAAGGCGGCGGTTCATCGTTATATCCGCTTGTTTAATGAAGCTGAGACCGACCAGCACGCCCGCGTGCTGTTTGATTACGTTCTCGACCCCGTGCACGCCGAGCGGTTTACCCGCCGCATGGACCGGCTCCGCGATCGGGATTTGCTTCGCGGCGTCATCCCGGCCGGAAGCGAGACGAAGGCAGAGCTTGTCCGGGTCAACGAGTCGGCGGGCGAAGTGTCGGTTCTGCTTAGGCTGCACATCAAGCGCAAAATGAAACAGGCCGGCTTAGCGTATGCCGAAGAACGATACGAATTCGAACGGCTCTGGCTTAGACTGGAGGATGGAGCCTGGCAGGTGAGGCAGATCGAACCCGTCATCGCGGAGCGCCGGCCCAAATACGGGGCATCCGTTCACGAGTGGCAAGAGGACGAGGAGAATTCGCGGGATGCGGCGTCCGCAATCGCTCCGTCCATGCCCTACTTAAATTATGACCTAATGCCGGGGTTCAAACTCAGGTCCAGCGGTATTCGTTACAGGAGGGATTTGGCTGCGGCCTACGCCGACCGATGGTGGAACGCGGGCAACCCGGCATACGAGCTGTTCGAAGTGAATTGCACCAATTACGTATCCCAATGCATCTTTGCAGGCAATGCGACGATGGACTATACTGGTAGAAGGAGCAGCGGATGGTGGTACAAAGGCCGCAATAAGGGCCAGGAATGGTGGAGCTACAGCTGGGCCGTGTCCAATTCGATGACGGTTTTTCTGTCGGCCGCAAGGAAGTCCGGTCTTCGCGCCGTAACGGTTCAAACGGCCGGCGAGCTGCAGCTTGGAGACGTCATTACGTACGATTGGAACGGGGACGGACGGTTCCAGCACAGCACGATCGTCACCGCCTTCGACTCCGCGGGCCAGCCGCTCGTCAATGCCAATACGGTTGCCAGCCGGCATCGGTATTGGGATTATCGGGATTCTTACGCATGGACGCCCGCGACCAAATACCGTTTCTTTCATATATCCGATCTGATTTGATAAGATTCGGCCAGGCGAGATACACGCAGAAATATAAACGTACCGGAGGATATGCCATGGGGAGCAAAGTAAGAGTAGGTCTTGTATACGGGGGGAAATCCGGAGAGCATGAGGTGTCTCTTCAGACGGCGTTAGCCGTCATGCGAGAATTCGATTACGCGCAATACGAAATCAAACCTTTTTATATTACGAAGCAAGGCGAATGGAAAAGCGGGCCCGTCATGCTTGCCGCGCCGGAGTCCGCGGAATCGCTGAGGTTCGCATCCGCGGAGAGCGGCTCGTCCGGCTCTCTTGCGCCGCTTTTTGATGCGCTCGACGCGGGAGCGCCGAATTCGGCCGACGCTGCTGCCGGGCTTCCGAAAGCGCTGATCAGCGGCAAGGCCGATTTGGCCGCGGCCGAAGCAGGCAAGCCGGGCAATGGGCCGGAAGCGCCGATCGACGTCATGTTCCCGCTGCTGCACGGCACGTTCGGGGAGGACGGCACGATTCAAGGATTATTCGAGATGGCCAACGTCCCTTACGTCGGCGCCGGCGTTCTGGCTTCCGCCGTGGGCATGGACAAGATCATGATGAAGAAGGTCTTCGCCCAGGAGGGCCTTCCGCAGTGCGTATTCCGTTACTTCAACCGGACGCAATGGGAGAAGGACGCTTCTTACTTTATTATGGAATGCGAAGTATCGCTCGGCTATCCGTGTTTCGTCAAACCGGCGAATTTGGGCTCCAGCGTAGGCGTCTCCAAGGCGAGAAACCGCGAGGAGCTGATCGAAGCCGTTAATTACGCCCTTCGTTTCGATCGCAAGGTAATCGTGGAGGAGTTCGTCGACGCTCGCGAGATCGAGGTCAGCGTCCTCGGCAACGACGAACCGAAGGCATCCGTGCCGGGCGAAGTCGCTCCCTCTAATGAATTTTACGATTATAAGGCAAAATATATCGACGGCAAATCGACGATGATCATTCCCGCCGAGCTTCCGGCCGGCATCGCGGATCAAGTGCGCGATCTCGCGGTCCGCGCGTTTCTCGCGATCGACGGCTCCGGGCTGTCGCGCGTGGATTTCTTCCTGCGGAAGGAAGATAACCAATTGCTCATTAACGAAGTCAACACGCTGCCGGGCTTTACGCCATTCAGCATGTATCCGCTGATGTGGCGCGAGTCCGGCTTGCCATACAAGGAGCTGCTCGCCGAGTTGATCGAGCTGGCCGTGGAGCGGCACGCCGCGAAGCAGCGCATCGACTATACGGGCGAGACGATCCAATAGTTTCGGCATTCGGCCGCAGCCGGGGCGCTCTGAGGCGTCTCGGCTGTCTGCATCGATGGCGGGATCGGAACATGTTGCATACATAAAAGCACCAAGACTCGGACAAGCCAATCTAATTTTATAGAAGGAGGAGGAGCGTTCATGGGATTCGGGACGGAATTTAATTCGGTATGCAAATTCAAGTCGGAGCAAGAACTGTATGAATTGCTGGAGTACGGCAAGGGCAAGATGGTTAAAAGCGGCTTCCGCGTATTCCCGACGGGTCAAAAGGTTATCGCTTATACGCCAGGCAACGAGGCGATCGCCATCGTGCGCATTCTGGCGTCGATCGCCGAAATTAATTTCCAAGGCGAGGAAGTGACGCAGGTCGAGATGGAGCTTGTGCGCAAGCTGACGGAAGAAGAAGCGCGCGTGCAAACCGCGCTGGCCTACGAGATGTTTTTCGGGGAGCGAAAGTAACATGATCGTCCGATTCGGATTCGTCGCGATGAGCCTTGTCGTGCAAAATGCGTCGCCTTCCCGGACGCAGACGTATGCGGGCTTCTCCAAGCTGGATGACCGCGATGCCGCGATCCGGCGCTTGGAGAGGCTGGCCGAGGAGAACCTCTCGAACACGCTGCGCATCCTGAAGCATTGCCGCGCGCACGATATCCGAATGTACCGCTTCTCATCCAAGCTGATCCCGCTTGCCACCCACGAAGCGCTGGCCGGCTGGGATCCTTTCGAAGCGCTGCATGCGGCGTTTCGCGAGGTGGGGGACTACGCGAAGAAACAAGACATGCGCGTGTCGTTCCATCCCGATCATTTCTGCGTATTCAGCACCCCGCGACCCGAAGTGCTCGCGAATTCGATCAGGGATATTGTCTATCACGTTCGCATGCTGGAAGCGATGGGGCTGGACGAACGAAGCAAAAACAATATCCATATGGGCGGCGCTTACGGCGATAAGGAGACCTCCGCGGAGCGGTTCGTTCGTCAATTCGGAGAGCTGGAGGACAGGCTGCGGCACCGGATCACGCTGGAGAACGACGATAAGACGTTTAACGCGAAAGAGACGCTGGCGGCGGCGGAGACGGTTCAAGTGCCGATGGTGCTCGATATTCACCATCATGCGGTCAATCCGGGCGATACCGGCGAGGAAGAGTTGACGGAAGGGCTGTGGCCGCGCATAGCGGAAACCTGGCGCAAGGAGCGCGAGCGGCTCGGATTAAGCTCGGAAGCCGACCTTCCGCCCAAAATCCATGCCTCCAGCCCCAAGCATGTATCGGATCCCAGAGGCCATGCCGACTTCGTGTCAGCGGAACCCGTCGTATCTTTTCTTCGGAGGGCGGCCCGGACGTCCGCAGCGCTTGATTGTATGCTGGAGGCCAAACATAAGGATGCGGCTTTATTCCGGCTAATGGAGGATTTGAAGGAACTGGAGAGTCGGGGCGAAGGCGTGAAAGTGCTTGACGGCGGCAGAGTGGAGATTTCTCCGTTCTGAGCGGCCAAGAGCTGAAGCATTGGAGCGGCGCGGCAAAGAAACATCGTAACAAGCAACTATGGACGCGCCCGCGACCAACCGTAACGAACAGCATAGATAAGGTGGACATAAGCAATGGAGTGGATATTGTTAATGCTGCTTGGCGTCGCGGCCGCCGCGTTCGGCAGCATCGTAGGGCTCGGCGGAGGAATCATCATCGTACCCGGGCTGCTCATGTTCGCCCCCAGGCTGATCGGGGAGCCGATCGATCACGCGACGGCCGTCGGCATCTCGCTGACCGTGCTCATCGTGACGGCGCTTGCTTCCACGATGAGCTACAAGAAAAAAGGAATCGTCGATTTCCGCAGCGGCCTCTTGTTTTTCGTGACAAGCGGTCCGGCGTCGATTATCGGCGCCGCGATAACTGGTCTAATGAAGGCGGGTATATTCCAGCTGTTGTTCGGCTCGCTTATGCTGCTTTTGGCAGGTCTATTGATCGGTCGGGAATATATGAAACCGTTTGCGAAGGAGTGGCCGATCCAGCGTTCCATTACCGATGCGAGCGGCCAGACGCATACTTACGGTTACGGTCTGTGGTCGGCGCTGGCCATCGGCTTCGGAGTGGGATTGATATCCGGATTGTTCGGCATCGGCGGCGGATCGCTGTTCGTCCCCATGATGGTGCTGCTGTACCGCTTCCCGCCCCACGTGGCGACGGCAACGTCGATGTTCGTCATCTTCCTCTCCGCCATCCTGGGAAGCGGGATGCACGCGGCGCTCG
>JAQSXN010000244.1 GCA_029256665.1 Paenibacillus sp. | reverse complement strand
GCGGCTGCGGCCAAGTTCTCCGACGTCAACAAAGATACGGTGATGGGCGCCTACATCGGCGCGGCTTCGGCTGCGGGCATCGTAAACGGCGTCAGCGCTTCGACCTTCAAGCCGAATGACGTCATTACCCGCCAAGACATGGCGACGATGATGATGCGCGCCGCGAAGGCGGCGGGAGTGGACTTGACGCTTCCGAAGTCGGTCGACTCTTACCTGCAAGACTTCTCGGACCGCAGCAAGGTTGGTTCGTACGCAAAGACCAGCGTGGCGCAAGCGATCTACTTAGGCATTATCAACGGCAAGACGCCTACGACGATAAGCCCGACGACGAACGCATCGCGCGCTGAGGGCACCGTTATGATCCAGCGTTTGCTGGAGAAGGCGCAGTTCCTGACTCCGTAAACAAGCAAAGCAACGAAAGCGGAGCCCGCGCCGAGGGCTCACAAGGCATGGGCGGTATTCCGCCCATGCTTTTTTTGCGAAGTGACAGTCTCAAATAGGGAGCCTCATTTCCCCAAAAGAGATTAACATTATCTTTCAGGACGGATGAAGTGATAGTAGTCTTTTATGCTCCAAAACGTAACTTTTCTACCATTCTTGTAGTCTATAATAGATAGACACAAAGGATGGGAGAGTTGCAGAAGATAATGGGCAAGTTGAATGGCAGCGGACGGCTGAAGAGGAGAGGTCACTTAGGGACGAAGGTTATCATCGTGGCGATGAGCGGCATACTGATCGCGGGGCCGGTAGCGTCGATCGCGCCGGAGAGTTTCCGCGCATGGCTGGTGTCGGAGGCAAGCGCGGCGACGCAGCTGAAGCTGAAGTCCCAATCCATCTTAACATCTGGCGCGAAGCGCATGGACTATACGTTTACGACGACAAGGAGCAATAAGAACGTTCAGACCGCGGTGCACGTCATCGAGGTCGATTTGACGAATCCGTACGTCTCTTTGGACACGATGAGCGGCAAGTCTGGCAGCGTGGGACAACGGAATAATATTTTGAATATGACCAAAGAAAACGGGGCAATCGGCGGCATTAACGGCGATGTCTTTATTATGTCGAACAGCGAAGGCGCGCCGCTTGGCGCTCAGGTGCAAGGAGGCGTGCTGACCTCGAGTCCGTCGAGACTGAAGGGGATGTACGCTTTCGCGCTGACAAAGGACCGCAAACCGGTCATCGATTCTTATTCGTTCACCGGGACGGTTACGGCCGCGAACGGCAGCGCGTTCGAGCTGGAGGGTCTGAATAAGTCTGCTTACTACCCGGAGGATGCCGGCTTCACGTATAGCCACGCGAACAAGATGTACATCTACACCAGCTCTTGGGGCGGGGCGGAGCGTCCGATGAATTCGGCGACGAAGCCTACCGAGGCACTCGTAATCGACGGAGTCGTTGCGGAAACGAAGGTCAACGAAGCGATCACGACTCCTATACCGGAGAATGGGTATATTTTGCGCGCGGGTCAGGGAGATGCGGCTAAGTTCATTCAGGAAAATCTGAAGGTGGGAGACGCGGTTACGGCGGATTATGCGCTGTCGTCCAAAACGCTTGGCGCCAAGGTGGATCCGACGACGTTCTCGATGCTCGTCGGTGGCCACACGCTGCTCGTGGACAATGGGGCGGCTTCGGCGTTTTCGCGGGACATCGCGGGCGTAAGCGGCAACTCCTACACGTCGAGATCCGGCATCGGCTATTCGAAGGACGGGACGAAGGTCTATTTGATTACAGCAGAGAAATCGGGCAGCAATACGGGACTTAGCCTAAAGGAATTGCAGCAGGTAATGGTACAGCTAGGCATTCAGAAAGGGATTAATCTCGACGGCGGCGGCTCCACGACGATGACGGAGCGTCCGCTTGGCAGCACGTCGCTGCAGCTTGCGCATTCGACGCAAGAGTCTTCTCAGCGCGCGGTGTCGAACGGCATCGGCGTCTTTACGAACGCGCCGCAAGGCAAGCTGAAGGGCATGTCCGTGAAGGGCCCGAACATTATGCTGCTTGGACAGAGCACGACCTATTCGACTAGCGGGTACGATACGTATTATAACCCGCTGGCTACGGATCCATCCTCTCAAGCGTGGAGTTCATCGGCCGCGGTTGGAACGTTTGCCGGCAACGTGTTTACCGCTTCGAAGATCGGCAAAACAAAACTAACGGTCAAGTCGGGAGACGTCACGGCGAGCTACGATATAGAGGTCATCGGTCAAGAGCAGATTGCCTCCATGCGCATTAACGCATCAGCGGGCATGCTGACCAAAGGCTCCAGCTTGCAAGTGCCGATCACGGTCAAACTCAAAAACGGAAGCACGTATAACTTGACCGGCGATTCGTTCGTCTGGGAATTCGTCGGCTTCGAAGGCGAATACAAAGACGGAGCGGTAACGGTAAACGGATTGCTGCCGGACTCGACGACAGGCTATGCGATCGCGCGTTATGACGGCTACGGCACGATGGTGCCGTTTGTTCAAGGCGAGCAGGCGACAACAATCGAGGATTTCGAGGCGGCTCGTTACTTGATAACCTCGCAAGCGACGCCGGCGGATACGACTAAAGGCTCGGTGAAGATCGTAAGCGATCTGCCGGAGCAGAAGAGCGGCAAAGCGCTGCAAATCTCTTACGATTTCACGAACGGTACGGGTACGAGAGCGGCCTATGGCGTATTGGGCAATGGTCTGACCTTGTCCGGAGCTCCATCTTCGCTGTCGATGGACGTATATGGCGATACGAGCAACAACTGGGTTCGGGCGGAGATCGTGGATGCGGCAGGCAAGGCGCATTTGCTGGACGTAGCCAAGGAGCTCAATTGGACAGGCTGGAAAAACGTGAAAATCGATCTTGCCGGAGTCGCTTTCCCGGCTAAGCTGAAGCGCGTTTACGTCGTGACGCTTGGACAAGCCGATGTCGAGAAGCTGCCGGTCGGCGCGATCGCGATCGATAATTTGACACTGCGGACGGCAACCGCCGTGAAAGAGCCGACTCGCGCATCCATCGAGATGACGGTAGGCAGCACGAAGGCGACGGTGAACGGCAAAGCGACAACGCTCGAAGCCAAACCGTTCATTCAGGCCGGCTCGACTTACGTGCCGCTGCGCTTCGTAACGGAAGCGATGGGAGCGCAGGTTCTATTCAACGACAAGACGAGAAAAATTACCGTGCTGAGAGGCTCGCAGCTGCTGGAGATGACGTTGGGACAAAAGGATTATACGCTGAACGGCGTGCGTTATACGTCCGATGTCGCCCCGTTTGTCCAGAATTGGAGAACGTTGATTCCGATCCGGCTATTCTCCGAAAAGCTAGGATTCAAGGTCAAATATGAGGATAAATTAAGACAAATTACGATAGATTAGGCTGGACGCCATGGGGCTATAGTGTGGTATGATAGGAATATCCTATAGGCTCGTGTTGGATGTGACTGATTCTCACAAAGTTCTAACAAGATAGTGCGTATGTCACGAGCCGCGTACCTAGGCCAACAGCATGTAGTATCCTGCTGGTCTAGTGCGCGGCTCGTACGCGCGTCCTACATCCCTGAGAGGGCGGCCTAGGCCGCAATTTTCAATAGTACATGGGGATTATAATCCGTATTGGATTTTTGAGAAGCGGAGTTTTTGAACAACCATTAAATGAAAGTTCAAAAAGTTCGGTTCTCAGTACCGAGAAGATGGAGGGCAGCTAGAAACTGAGGAACGGAGCGTAGCAGCGCTACGTGAGTACCGGAAGGTTCGGCTGCATTCCATATTCGACGTCGAATCCACTTCTCGAGATACTTCGTAATGGGAAGCGGAGTTTTTGAACAACCTCTTTAAGGGATAAGGGAGTGCCATGCTGCCGTGGATCACCTGACAGTCGACATCAACAGAGTCATATCCAATGCCATCAAGGTGATGGAAGACAGCAAGTACCAAATTTACGAAATATGCGAATCCGCCCGGTCCGAGCTGGAAGCGCTCGAGCAGGAGCTGGAGCAGGTGCTCCAAGAAACGATTCGCACGATCGATAAGGTCGATAGGCTGGAGCAGGAATATCGGCTTGCCCGGATACGATTAACCGAGGTCAGCCGGGATTTCGTGCGATATAAGGAAGAAGACATCAAATCCGCTTACGAGAAAGCGACTCAGATCCAACTGGATTTGATGGTCTATCGCGAGAAAGAAAACTATTTGAAGTCCCGCCGCGACGATTTGCAGAAGCGGGTCCGAAACGTGGAGAAATCCGTAGAGCGGGCCGAGATGATTGCTTCGCAGATGAACGTCGTGCTTGAATATTTGTCCGGCGATCTGAATCAAGTGACGCGGATTATAGAGTCGGCCAAAACCAGGCAGCTGCTGGGTCTTAAGATTATTTTGGCCCAAGAGGAGGAGCGCAAGAGAATCGCAAGGGAAATTCACGACGGCCCCGCGCAGTCGCTTGCGAATATCGTGCTTCGAACCGAAATTGCCGAGCGTATGCTCATTAAGGGGCAATTCGAGCTGGTGCAAGACGAGTTAGTCGATCTGAAAGGTCAGGTCCGCTCCGGTCTGGAGGAAATTCGCAAAATCATCTTTAATCTTCGTCCTATGGCTCTAGACGATCTCGGTCTAATCCCGACGCTAAGGAAGTTCGCCCAGGACTTCGAGGAAAAAGCGAGGGTCCATACCAAATTCGATCTGATCGGCAAGGAAATTCGATTGCCGTCGGCCATGGAAGCCGCCATTTACCGCATGGTCCAAGAGGCGTTCTCCAACGTGCTCAAGCATGCAGGCGCTTCTCATGTTTCCCTCGAAATCTGCTTTAAGCCTCAGGTTATAACGCTTACTATACAAGATAACGGAGTAGGTTTCCGTCTAGAAAGTATCAACCAACCGCCCACGCGCAATGCGCATTTTGGCCTAGTCGGCATGAGGGAACGGGTGGAGCTGATCGAAGGAAGGTTGGATATAGACTCAAATCCGGGACAAGGCACGAAGATTGTAATAGATATTCCTACGACTTCCGAACATAGAAAGGAGATTGAGACTAATGAATCAGACCACAGCTAACGGCAAGATCAAAATTTTATTGGCTGATGACCATCAGCTGTTTCGCGAAGGTTTAAAGCGTATTCTTAATATGGAGAACGACCTAGAGGTCATCGGCGAATGCGGAGACGGCATCCAGGTCATGGAGTTCTGCAATCACACTTTGCCGGAGATCGTGCTCATGGACATTAATATGCCCATCGAGACGGGTGTCGTTACGACGGAACGTCTAAAGTCGATGTTTCCTGATGTTAAGGTTATTATTTTGTCCATTCATGACGACGAAAGCTACGTATTCGAAACCCTTCGCAAGGGCGCGACGGGTTATTTGCTTAAAGACATGGAGGCAGAATCGCTTATTAACGCGATCCGCTCCGTGCAGCAAGGGTATTCGTACATCCATCCTAAAGTCACGGGCAAGCTGATCAATCAGTTGCGCCGCATGACGTATTTGGACGAGATGGGCGTTGCCACGGGGGCTGCGGCTGCCAAGGAAGCAGGCGTGAAGTACCATGCATCCGAAGAAAGCCCGTTGACTCGCCGCGAGGCGGAGGTCCTTCGTCTCATGGCCGAGGGCAAGAGCAACAAGATGATCGGGGAGTTCCTCTTCATCAGCGAGAAAACCGTCAAAAACCATGTCAGCAGCATCCTGCAGAAGATGGAAGTCGACGACCGCACGCAAGCGGTTATCAATTCCATCAAGTTTGGTTGGGTAACGCTGTAGATGGAGTGAAAGCGATAGCGATAAAAGCCTTGAATCCGCGTCGAGCGGGTTTTGGGCTTTTTTTTGCGCAAAAAGAGAAGCGCCGTCCTTTATCAGGGCGGCGCTTCTTACTTAAGGTTATTTATTCTGGCGATGGCGAGATCTCAAGGTGATTAATCCGGATACGGCCATAAAGCTGCCCAACAAGTAATAGGGGATTGGACTGGCTTCGCCCGTTTTCGGCAGGGTATCGACATTCGGGACGACTTCGTCCGTAGACTGGTCAACTTCCTCGTCAGGCCCGCCGCGCGGAATCTCTTCTTCCTCTATGATGATGATCTCCGATGGAGACGGTTCCGGCGATGGAGGCTGCGATTCCGACGGCGTTACTTCCGGCGATGGGCTAGGGTCGTCGGATGGCGATGGAGTTGGTGTCGGATCGCTTGGCGGTGTAGTTGGCTCGTTAGGCGTTGGCGTAGGAGTTGGTTCTGTAGATGATGGCGTAGGAGTAGGTTCTGTAGATGTTGGCGTAGTCGTAGGTTCTGTAGATGTTGGCGTAGGCGTAGGTTCTGTAGATGTTGGCGTAGGCGTAGGTTCTGTAG
>JAQSXN010000243.1 GCA_029256665.1 Paenibacillus sp. | reverse complement strand
GTGCCTGGTTTTTCTGCATTTCTCACTGTAACGGACAGCAGAGCCTCTATTTAGCCGAATTGAAGCTAAATAACTTCCAGACGTAGTCGGTAGAGGCATCTGTGTCCGTTAAAAACCTTAAATACAGATAAAACGAGAAATAACGCTGCTGTTGGCCGTTAACAATTGGCTTTCGACACTATTTTTCGATCCACGCCATAAATGTTATTAGAGAGAGCGGGCAGGCAGCAGCTCCGAGCAGATCTGCTCAATATCAGCTTCGAAGCTTTGCGTCCTGAAGGCTTCCGACAAGGCGCTGCCGGACAGTCTTTTCGCTGCTTCCTCAACCGCTTGATCATAGCGGGCAACAAATCGGTCGATAGTCGGACAAGGGACGCCGGCCGATCGGGCAATTCCCTGAATGATTTTAAGACGGTAATCGTCCTCCTTCGGCATGCGGGGGATATCCCATTCGTCTTCATGATTAACGAACACGGAACGGAGAGGGACGGCGGAGAAATCAAAGTATCTGCCCTCCCGGTTCGGCTCCGAATAGGGATCGATCAGCAAGGACGCATATCGAATATACAGCAAATATTGCTGATGAATCGGATCGAGCTTTGCAAAGTCGTCTATGTGATTGCGGGAGATGCTCTCCGGTCTGATGGGATAATTGTCGTCGACCATAAATTGAAGCAGATTAAGCGGCTGTGCGCCAAGCGTCCCGACAAGCGCCGAGATTTCCTTCCACTGGCTTAGCATCTCGCTTATGAGCGTTCCCGTAATGGGGCCTTCGGGAAACAGCTTATAGACGTACTTCGGCAGGGCCGGCTGTCCGAATATGGCGCCGAGCGAAAAGTCGTTCATGAACAAGGGCGGATGAACGTACAGGGAAATGTTGCGCGTCTCGGCATCCAGAGCCGAATCCATTGTCTCCAAGGCAATCCCGGCATCCTTGTACAAGAACCGGAACGACTCTAAGGACTCGGAGCATGAATGCGATGCGCCTGCATAAACCTTGCGTTTGACCGCCGTTGTCAGAACGCGGTTCGGCTGGCGATCTGCAGTCCTGCGAGTGTCTCCCAGATAGGTGGAGAAGCTGAGCACTTCAGCGGTGCAGCCGCGATTCTTTAGATAATGGCTTACTAGCGAGTTGGAGCCGAAGGTTGGGGAGAGCAGCGCGACGCAGCGCAGGCTTCGCAGCAGTTCTGGCGGCAACTGGGCCAATACGGCGACGTAGGCGTCCGCCGTTACGGATAGAATCAGCGTCTCCCAGCTGCCTTCGGCCTCCATGTATTCCAGGAAGAAAGCGTCAACGGCGTATTGCCCTCCAAGAGCCTCCAGCTTCGGATCGCTCGCGTCCACGGCAACCGTTCCTCCGCTTTGGCGAAGGGCGTCGAAGAAGGGGGCGGAGCGCACAGACCTGCGCCCTGCTAGTCCGACGCGGCTGTTTCGCCATCTCTTAAACAGCACCGCGAGTTGTACGGCAGTTGGGCCGGTACCCGCGACGAGAACGCTGCGCAGGATGTCCATTAGCAGTCCCCCCTTGCCGGAACGGGCGTCAATGCCTTGCGGTACAAGGCGACATCGAATACATGCTCGGGACGGATTGCCGTCTCGGCGAGCTGCCACTTCCGTTCATCCGTCGCTTCCATCGGGTAATTAAACAATGACTTCAAGCCGTTCCCGTATCGTATGGCTACGACGACATCCGGTCCTGCGACAGCATGCAGCCGGTCCAGCAGCTCATATTTGACCGATACAGTCGAGCTGATAATAATGTGGGTCATTTCTGAAATATTGTGCAGTTGTTCAAGCGAAAGATGTTCCTGGCGAATCGGCAAATGCGGACCTAGGCGCTCCGTGACTCGTCTGCCTAATGCCAGGGCTTCGCCATCGATGTCAATGCCCGTAACCTCCGCGCCTGTCCGTCCCGCGATGAGCAGAGGGGTCATCGGAAACGCGCCGGACCCGATCAACAATACTTTGGATCGAGCCGACACGGTGAAGCTCCCGAACTCCTTCTCAATGGAAGTTTCGATGTTTTTAAAATACTCCCGGTCATCATCTTCGCCGTTCAGCAGCTTAAGAGCACGATATTTCTCCATGATGGATACGCAGCGGGCCGAGGTGTCGCGGAGCTGCGCCGCAAGCGGTTGGAGCGTTTCGTGATCCATGAACGAGAGCTCCGACCAGTATAGCTGGTTGTTCGTATTCGTGATGAATGCCGAATAATCGTCGATTGCCGCTTGCAGTCTCTCGGCATGCCGGGTTGTGCCGTCATAATCCTCGATGGCTTGCATGAATCGGTCAAGAAATTGGTTTAGCGGCCGATATAATAGTTCCATGTTTGTCATAGTCCCCCTTGCAATGAGTATTCGATACGTTCGTTTACGTATGCCTTTCCTCTGGCGACGATGCCGACGACGGTTCTAATGCTCACGTCGGCAATGAATCCCTCCTCCCAGCTTGCGCTAACATGGATCGTGCCTCCCGGCTGGTTTATGGCCATGTTAACCGGGCCGCGATCGCGCCACGCAAGATAACAGCCTAGCGAAGCCGTGCCGGAGCCGCATCCCTTCTCCCAAATCAGGCTTCCCAAAGAGGGTACGTAAATAAGGGGATCCAGCATGCAGGCGGAGGAACGGTATAACATGACTCCGACCAGCCCGTCACCTGATGCGACGGCCAGCAGCTTCGCGAGACGTTCTGTAGACTCCCGTTCAAGCACGAAGCGTTCGGCATCGATGATCAGATGAAAGAAGCCGTCGTAGCGGACGATGCCTAACTCCACCAGCATGCCTTCGAATGAAATGACGGCTTGTTCCACTGCCCTTGGAGCGGGCATGGCCGCTTCGCACATGTAATCGTTCTCCAGTTTCTCGACGAGGCACATGACTGGGCTTTCCGAGCTTGAGACCTCCAACATAAATGCCGCTTTCTCGCCCATCGTCACTCCTTGATCCCATGCCAGGCAAGCGGCAACCGCGAGGCAGGCATTGCCGCAGAACTCGCCTCCGGCCATCCGAAGGCGGGCTGAGGCGCCGGGCAGAACGGATTTCCCGACGAAACCGACTTGCTCTGCGCCAAGGTGGCCGTCATCCATCATCTGCAAGGCGATGCGCGAATGCCGAGAGACGGGTAATTCGTCCAGGACAAGAATCGTCATGTTGCTAGCGGGACTGCATTTGATAAACTCTACTTCCTGTTCCATGCGTACAACCCTCCGATAAATGGTGCAGAATAGGGGAGAAGCTTAATAATACTTATTAGTAATGATTACGAATAGTCGCATTACCATCATAGTCATATATTTACAGGTCGTCAATCATTTTCTGCGGTCAGAAAGGGATTGAAAAAATCGATTGACAAATGATAATAGTTATTATTACAATCAGTAAGTCGACTAATCGTAACTTTTACTATTTATAAAAAGGAGAGTCAAATCATGAAAAGAACCAAAGCGGTCATACTGACAGCATTCCTTCTGGTTGTTGCATTGCTTGCAGGATGCAGCGGGGAGGGCAACAATAAACGAGAGGGATCGGCAGAACCGGAGAACGAGCTGATCTATGCCACCTCGAAGGATATCAACGACATGAATCCGCATCTGTATCCGGGATCCATGGCGGCACAGGGCATCCTCTACGAATCATTGGTGGAGAACACGCCGGAAGGCATCAAGCCGCTGCTGGCGGAATCCTGGGACATCTCGGAAGACGGCAAGACCTATACGTTCCATCTGCGCAAGGATGTCAAATTCCATGACGGAGAACCGTTTAATGCCGAGGCGGTTAAACAAAATATCGACGCGGTGCAGCGCAATGCCGAAAAACATGCTTGGATCAAGCTGTCCGCGAAGCTAGCCGATGTGAGCGTGGTGGATGAATATACGGTCAAGCTGACGTTAACCGAAATTTATTACCCGACTTTGCTGGAGCTTTCGATGACCCGGCCTTACGTATTCATCTCCCCAAAGGATTTCGACAACGGAGAAACGAAGGACGGAGTAACGGCATTCCACGGAACGGGGCCATACATACTTGATGAACACGTGACGGAGCAATATGCCGTATTCGCGGCGAACGAGGAATATTGGGGCGGCGCGCCAAAAATCAAGAAACTAACGGCAAAGGTACTGCCGTCCGGCGAAACGACATTGCTGGCGCTTGAGAAGGGCGAAGTGAACTTTGTCTTCACCGATGATCGCGGCACCGACAGCATCGACGTAGAAGCTATGCAACGGCTCGCCGATTCGGGGGATTACCAAATCGTAAGAAGCGATCCCATGAATACGAAGATGATCGTGGCGAACAGCAGCCAGGCGGCTAGTCCGGTAAGCGAGAAGGCCGTAAGAGAGGCGATCTGGCATTCTATCGACCGCGAAACGATTAGCCGAACGATCTTCAGCGGCACGGAAACTCCCGCGGAGACCTTGTTCTCGTCCAACGTCAACTATGCCGATGCAGGGCTGCAGAAGAGAGAATACAATCCGGAGGCGGCAGCAAAGCTGCTCGAGGGAGCAGGCTGGGCGATCGCGGACGGAGCCGAGATTCGTTCGAAGGACGGCCGTCAGCTCGCAATGAAGCTTTATTACGATGTGAACTCGTCCTCGCAGAAGACGCAGGCCGAGCTGCTCCAGAGCGAAACGCTAAAGCTCGGAATGAAGCTGGAGCTTGTGGGCGAAGAATCCTCCGCCATAGCGAATCGAAGATCGACAGGCGATTACGATCTGCTGTTCAACCAGACTTGGGGACTTGCTTACGATCCGCAAAGCACGATAACGGCCTTCACGTCCGATAACGCGTATCGCCACACGACAAGCGGCATCCCGCAAGCGGAAGAGCTTTACCAGAAGATTGAGGAAGTCATGGTGTCCACGGACGAAGAAACCCGGAAAGGCTTGTATAAGGATATTCTGACGATCGTTCATGAGGAAGCCGTGTTTATTCCGCTTACCAACGGCAGCGTGACGGTCGTTGCTCCTGCAGGATTGAAGGGGATTTCGTTTAAACAAACGCAATTCGAGCTGCCGTTTGAAGGGATGAGCTTCGAATAAATCGGCATCTGCCGTGGACACGGAAGACGCTAGGATGGTAGGGGGGATATGCTTTGGCCTTGTACGCGTTAAGAAGGATTGGAGTCGTCGTGCCGCTTCTGGTCGTGATCTCGTTTCTGACTTTTATATTGAACGGGCTGTCGCCGATGGATCCCGCCGAGGTGGTCTTGCACGCGCAAGGCGTGCCGAGCATTACCGCCGAGCTGATCGAGACGACAAGGGCGGAGCTTGGCATGGACCGTCCGCTGCTTGCGCGGTACGGGGACTGGCTGCTGGCCAGCCTCCAGCTCGACTTCGGCGATTCCTTTATTACAGGCAAGCCGGTATGGTCGCTTCTGGGGCCGGCCCTGCTGAACACGATGAAGCTGACGTTGGTCTCTTCCTTGTTCATCGTTCTCTTCTCCATTGCGCTTGGCGTGATCTGCGCTTTGAGGGAAGGCAAGTGGGTGGATCTGTCCGTCAGGGGCTTGTCCTTCCTGCTCACTTCCATGCCTGCGTACCTTCTGGCGGCGCTGATGGTTTGGTATTTTGCCGTTAGGCTGGATTTGTTTCCAACCAGCGGGATGGAGGACGCAAGCAGCTACGCTCTCCCGGTCGCCGTCATCGTAATCAGTTACGCGGGAATCTATTTCCGGGTGATTAGAAGCTCGATGCTTAGCAATCTGAACGAGGATTATGTCCTATACGGCAGAGCCTGCGGGTTGCCGGAGAGAAAGCTAACGTTGCACGTGCTGCGCAATTCCTTGCAGGTTGCCGTCTCGGTTTTCGGGCTCGCTATCCCGACCATCCTGGGCAGTACGGTTGTCGTCGAAAATATTTTCGCCTGGCCGGGACTGGGAACGCTCACCGTCAACTCGATTCTGGGCCGGGATTACCCTATCATTCAAGCCTATGTACTTGTGCTTGCCGTAGCGTTCGTCCTGTTCAATACCGTGTCGGACGTCCTGAACGCGGCCATGAACCCCCGGCTTAGAAAGGAGCTCTAGATGAATCTGCTTCAGCGTTTGATGAAGGACAAATTGGCGGCGGCAAGTCTTGCCGCCATCGCGGCTACGCTTCTGATCGGCTTGTGCGCCCCGCTGATCGCGCCACATTCGCCGAGCGATGCCAACATGGAGCTCCGATTCGCGGGCGCCTCGTGGAGCTACTGGCTCGGCAACGACCATCTCGGCCGATGCGTTCTATCGCGCCTGATCTACGGCATTCGCCCCAGCGTGCTCTGGGTGCTTGCCGCGCTTAGCGCCGCCGGAGGCTTCGGGGCGGTATTGGGTTTTGCGGCGGGGTACTTCCGCGGCAGAATTGAT
>JAQSXN010000242.1 GCA_029256665.1 Paenibacillus sp. | reverse complement strand
CTACGAAGGGCCGACTCCTTATGACGATCGATCGCTGCTGACGAGCAACGGAACCCACCGCCATTACATTCGGGTCGAGGGAGAGAGCAGCCATAACCGCCTGGCCTACAACGAGATCGGGCCCAAAAAAGGGTTCGGCGCGGTCGTGATTTACGACGGGGCCGGCCATTCGGGGCAAAACATTTCGCAGTACGACGTCATCGAATATAATCGCTTCCACGGCATCGGCCCGCGCGTCAGCAACGGCCTGGAGGCGATCCGCCTGGGATTGTCCAGCCTTTCGTTATCGTCCGGCTTTGCGACGATCCAATATAATCTGTTCGAAAGCTTTGACGGAGAGGACGAAATCATCTCGGTGAAAAGCAGCGACAACGTCATCCGGTACAACACGATCCGCAATAGCTACGGCGGCTTCGTCGCGCGGCATGGGCATCGGAACAGCTTCTACGGCAATTTCTTCTTCGGCGACGGCGTGACGCCCGGACTGAGCGGCTTCCGCATTTACGGCAATGACCACAAAATATACAACAACTACATGGAAGGACTGACCGATCGGATCATCCGGCTTGACGGCGGCTCCCACGACGCGGGCCCGGATGGCGGCACGAACCCTACGGTCCGCTGGGGATCCCCGGAGCAGACGGCCGAGCTGAACAGTCTTGCGCCGGAAATGAGGACGGAGCTGCTTCGCGGCCACTGGCGTCCGTATAACGTGCAGATATTCAACAATACGATCGTGAACGTCGGCAACAACACGCAAGCGATCAGCCTTGGCGGCCGAACTTATCAGCCGGTTGGCGCGAAGGTGTACAACAATCTGATCTTCAGCAACGCAGGTACGATCTTTAACGAGACCAGCGCGGTTCAAGCCCTGCCTGCCCATGAACGTCCGATCTATGCCGGCAACTTGATTGAAGGGACGGCCGTCCCGGCGAGTAATAACGCCATTCTTGGCGGGTTCGAGAACAAGGAATTGAAGCTCGTGCGCAGCGCGGACGGCTTGATTCGCCTATCGGCTTTCAGTCCGGCCATCGACGCAGCCAAGGCGCCATATCTCGCATGGGAGGAAGATATGGACGGGCAGCCCCGCTTCGGCGGAAGCGACGTGGGCGCCGATGAATACAAGACGGGAACCGCTATAACCAGACGACCTCTGACGGCAGCCGACGTCGGACCCAACGCCGGTTTAAAGCCGCCTTCTTCGGAAGGCGCCCCGGGACTTCGCGCGCTGGAGCTGAAATCGGGCACCGATGCGCTGTTGACCGGCTTCGATAAAGACATCGCGTATTATGAGGTTACGCTGCCATTCGGCGTAACCAACCTGACGCTTGTGCCGACTGCGCTTAGCAACGGAACTTTGATCGAAGTCAGCGTGGACGGCCACCAGCGTCAAACGGTAGCGAGCGGCCAAGCAAGCGCGGCGCTGGCTATCGCTTCGGACGGCAGCTATATTCTCGTCGAAGCGAGGATGCCATCCGGCAAGAGCAAATTGTATTCCATCGCCGTGGAACGTCCGGCCTCAAACGGCGGCGCTCATTGGGAGCCGACGCCGACGCCGAGTCCTGCGCCAAGCCCGACGCCTGCGCCGACGGAATCGCCATCGCCTCCCGCGACCGCAAGCCCCAGCCACTTGCCTTCAGAGGAGTCTAGTTTCACGGACACCGGACATCATTGGGGCCGGGAAGCCATTGGGGATGCCGCAAAGCGCGGCATCGTAACCGGCTATCCGGACGGAAGCTTCCGCCCCGACGAGACCATGACCCGTATGCAATTTGCGATCATGCTGGCAAGAGCGTTGAAGTTGGACGCCGCCGCGGCAAACATGGATTTCGCGGATCGTTCGGACATTCCGTCTTGGGCCGAGGGCGATATCGCCGCGGCCGTGCAGGCCGGCATTCTGCAAGGCTACGAGGACGGAACGCTGCGACCTAGCGCTGCGATTAATCGTGCCGAAATGATCGTTATGCTGCTGCGCGCCTATTCTAAAGATGGCGGCTTGGCCGGCCCTCCGGCGTTCGCGGATAGCACGGATATACCCGAGTGGGCGAGATCGGCCGTATCAACGGCTTCCGCCATGGGCATCCTCGAAGGACGAGGGGCGAACCGCTTCGAGCCTAACGCCGCGGCGACGCGAGCGGAAGCCGTAACGCTGTTGTTGAGGATGCTGGAGCGGTAGCTGTTTCAACTTATTTTTTAAAAAAATGACCGGAGCAGCCATCTTGCAAGAGATGGCTGCTCCGGTCTATTTTGATGAATGGGAAGCTCCGTTTCCCTTCATTCTATTCACCCGTGGCTCCATGCTGAAGAAGAACCCGTTTCACTTCCTCGCTGCCTCCTGCTAGATCCGGAAGTGTAGCCCCAGCTTGGATGAGGCGCTCCGCTACTGCGGCATAATCCCCGTTAGGATTTCGAATATGAAGCGATCCCCAGACGCAGCTGTTCAACGGAGCTCCCCCAAATTCATGCAAGACCTCCACGGAAGCCCCGTGCTCGATGAGCAGGCAGACGATATTATCATCGCCTTGCGCCGCAGCCAGATGTAGGGCGGTCGCCGAGCTCTCGACGCGGCGCGCGTCGACATGGAAACCGAGCTCGAGCATAAGTCGAACCGCATCCGTTCGATGATTCCATGCCGCATCCGCTAGGATGCTCTGCTCTTCCGGCGAAAGCGATTGGACGATACCCGGATATTTCTTGATTAGCCGATCCGCCGTGCCTCGGTCCGCCCGCATACAAGCAAGCAGCAAACGCTGTTCGACTGAGCTGTGAGACAGCATCAGCTCTACCATAGCGTCATGACCTAGCTGCGCCGCAAGGTAGAGCGGTCTCGCGGCTCTGCCGATCGTGTATTCATAGATATGGCCGCCCGGAGCGGTGAAGCCCCCCTCTCCAACCTGCACCTGCAAGCAGTTCGGATCTTCCTCCAACATGCGCCGAACAAGCTCGACGTCGCCTAGCTTGCAAGCCATGAACAGATCCGTTCGGGCGCCGCGTTGAACAAGATGCCTGCACTTGTCCTTGTTGTTCACCGCATATTGCGCAGGCGTCCCATTGTGGTCCAAGTCTCGTCTATCTATATCGGCGCCATGATCTAGCAGGAAGTCGATAATTTCACGCGATCCGGCAAAATGCAAGGGGACCTGCCCATCCGGTCCGCGTTGATTGACGATGTCCGGCTGTTCTTTCACCATTGTCCGAAGCGTATCCAGCATTCCCAAAGCGGCCGCGGCATGCGGATCGACGTTTGCCCCCCGCTCGATTAGATACCGGGATAAATCATGATGATCATGATGCAGAACGCCGAAGCCCCCCGCCCACCAATCGCTCTTGGCATTGATGTCCGCGCCATGCTTCAGCAATTCGTCGACCATCTTGCGGTCTCCCCTACTGGCGGCGCTAACAATCGCGGGCGTATCGAAAGCAAACCAAGGTTCGTCGATTCGCGAGGATAGCAACGGATGGTTGTTCAGCAATCGGCCTACTGCTTCCGGGTCGTTCCCGTTTACCGCCTGTTTGAATCGTTCGATGACACCCGCATGCCATTCGAGCGCAAGCCGCTCCAGCTCCGCTACAAATGTTTTTTTGGCCGGACTATATTCGTTTGTGCGTTCGAAACGCTCGGCCAGTTCTTCCTTAAACCTGCCGTACCTGACGACCTCTTCCGGATGTTTTCTCAAATAATCCCTGACTATCAGATGCCTTTCGATCTGGGGATTATCCGTCTGGTAGAAATGGATGTGATGGGTTCTGTTCTCCCCGCCTTTACGAAACAGCCTTCGGCCCGGAATCCCCCAATCCCCGGCAACGTCATACCCGAGGGCGGTCATCGTATCGTTAAACGAATCGATTTGACGGATATCTTTTACGATAGCGATCATGTCAATGACGGGCTTGGCCTTTAAACCGGGAACCGAGGTGCTGCCAAAATGCTCGAATCGAACGATTTCCTCCTTGAATATCGCCTTCAAGAAGTCCGCTTCTTCTTGATAGAGTTTCTTCCAGTCTTCGTTATATTCGCTTAACCTGATCTTCATCGCGCGCCTCCCCGTTGTACAAGCTACGTCAAATGAAATGCTTCTTGATACAGCTCCCTTAACTCGGCTGAATTCTCTTTCCATACGACCGGATCGCCGCCAACGATCTGGCGAAATACATCCAGACATCTATGCCACCCTGCAGCGGTCATAACCGCCATGGATGGATCATCGAAAGTATGGGTAAAAATCATTTTGCATCCATCGCCTTTCGCTTGCAATTCAATATTCAGCAGATCGTCATGCTCGCGGAAAGCAAAGACTGATGGAGGATTAAATGTAGTTATCGTACCCTCATATGTCGAACCTTCGCCGTCATCAAAAGCAATCTTGCCGCCCGTTTCGAGCTCCATATCACCTGTCGCAAACGGGAACCATTGCGAGAAGTATTCGGGATTCGTCAGGTCAACGAAAACACTTTCAGGATTCTGCGTGAACAAACGCTCGAACTTTAATGCATAACGGCCGCCATTTTCATGGAGCGTTCCATATTCGTTCATCATTTATTTCCTCCCTTCAAGTCTCCTATCGAATGACCTCTTGAATTCTATTTATGTCGAACATGGACTGCCACCACTATATCCAAATTTTGAGTGCCATTAGAACATTTCTTCATTTGGGCCGGTTTTCCTTCCGTTCGGCTTTCATTGAACAATCGCCTTGCTGTTGGCAGAGAATAATGTATGAAACGAAATAGCTTTATTCCATGCGGGATTTCGACACAAGAACCACGCATTTAGGCTGGCATATCTTAGTAAATCTTTTAAGTTACACCCATGTCCTTTGTTACTTTCAAGTGCTTTTGTGACTTTAAAGTGCGTACTTCTCAAATCCTCTTTCCTATAGCACAATGATCACAAGATGAAGTTGAGGAGGAGAAAACTTTATGAAACCAGATCAAACCGAAACAACAAGTAAAACCGCTCTAGTCGTTGGAGCCAACGGCGTGATCGGACGGAATCTCATCCATTATCTGCTGACGCTTCCCGATTGGAATGTCATTGGAGTGTCACGACGCGGCGGAGAAGATACCACTCGGTTACGGTATGTAGCGGTCGATTTGCTTAATGAAGAAGAAACGCATGACAAACTGGGCATTCTGAGCGAAGTCACTCATATCTTCTTCGCTGCTTATCAAGATCGCCCTACATGGGCCGAACTGGTACAGCCAAACTTATCCATGCTCGTGAACGTGGTCAACACGATCGAACCGATTGCCCCAAACCTACAGCATATCAGTCTTATGCAAGGTTACAAGGTCTACGGCGCGCACCTTGGTCCTTTCAAGACGCCTGCACGGGAAACAGATGCCTATCATATGCCGCCTGAGTTCAACGTCGACCAACAACAATTCCTCGAACAACGGCAACCGGGAAGCACCTGGACTTGGTCGGCTCTTCGTCCATCGGTCGTTTGCGGGTTTGCGCTGGGCAATCCGATGAACCTGGCGATGGTTATAGCGATTTATACATCCATGTCTAAGGAGCTCGGCTTGCCGCTCCGTTTTCCCGGGAGGATGGGGGCATACAATAGCCTGTTGGAAATGACTGATGCCGGTTTGCTGGCTCGTGCAACGGTCTGGGCGGCCACTGATGCTGGCTGCGCCAATCAAGCTTTTAACATAACGAACGGTGATCTTTTCCGATGGAACGAGCTTTGGCCGAAGATCGCCGCCTTTTTCGAACTCGAGACTGCTCCTCCGTTACCAATGTCATTAGAGGTGGTCATGTCCGATAAGGAAACGCTGTGGGATTCAATGGTGAAGAAGTATGGCTTAGAGAGTACTAGCTATAATGACGTTTCCTCTTGGCGGTTCGGGGATTTCGTGTTTTCATGGGATTACGACTTTTTTGCCGATGGTTCGAAAGCACGCCGTTTCGGGTTCCATGACTTTGTCGATACAGAGAGGATGTTTATGGACATCTTTGAAGACTTCCGCCGACGCAAGATAATTCCGTAATATAAAAAATATACGAAGAACAATACCGGCTCCTCACAATCAGGGACCGGTATTTTCGCTTAGGTATTCGAATGCGGCGGTTTGAAACGGATACTTACTCTATTGCCGTAGACCATTTCAATATGCTTATCTCCCCATCTGCACATAAGATGAAGGATATCTTTTAGGTTCCAGCCATAATCCGTCAACTCGTACTCGACCTTTGGAGGCACCTGGTTGTAAGAAATACGGTCCACGATTCCATCCTCCACTAGCTCCCCCAGTTGCTGGGTCAACACTTTTTGCGTTACATTTGGAATCAGTCGCATCAGCTCGCCATTACGCTTTCTACCGAACGTGAGGTGGAAAAGAATGACCGGTTT
>JAQSXN010000241.1 GCA_029256665.1 Paenibacillus sp. | reverse complement strand
ACAAAGAGGCCATCTGCCGATCGATGGCCTCTCTGTCCATGGGCGATCTCATTAGACAGATAGTCCTACCACACATCCTGTTGTATACTCGCCACAAGCTCCGCGGCCCCCCTTATTTCCCATTCGATCGGATCCAGCACCCGGAATGCCCTCGGATAGACCACTTTGACGATCATTACGACGCCGGGCTTGCGCAAAACAGCTTCGAAATCATGTTCTTCATTGCGATAATAGAACGGAAATGATTGCTCGCTATTAACAATATCGAACACGAGAACCTCGACAGGCTCTCTCAAGTAGGAGCTCGGAAGCGGCGCGCCGGTTGCGTCCAGGAGCAGGTTGCCGCCCAAATACATTGTCGCCGCTTCCGCGGCGGCCGCACCGTCGATGCGGAGCACGCCGTCGCCCAGCGCCGCCTTGTCGAGCTGCTGGGCAGCGGCATGCGCTGCCCTGTTCACCGCACGCTTGCCCTGGGACAAGGTCTTCATCGCGAGCTCCTCTTCGATTCCGATGAGATGAACGGCCATCCAAATCGCCATCATCATCACGATCAGCAGCAGCTTGTACATGAGCGGCCTTCTCCTCCTCCCCTTCGAGCATCCAAACCCGTCACTTATCCCTAATTCCTAATCTCTATTCCCTAATCCTATGCCATGTTCAACCCGTGCCCCTCACGGCACGTATTCGCTCATTCGCATCCCGTAAGCGCGCATGCGTTCATCAGGTCCAATAGGCGTGAGTCCGATCAGCGCATCGATCATAAACAAATTTTCGTACGGATAGCTAATTTCAAGCGCGATCCCCGTTCCGCGAGGCACGGGAATGCCCGGATTCGTGGCCGAAACGCCGCTGGTCGTCATGGCCTCGTAAGCAAGCTCGTCCGGCCGCAATCCAAGCCGTTCCAACCGCTCGGCCGATTGCTGAAGCATGACGGGGCCGATATGCCCGTACGTGCCGCTCGCCCCCACCTCCAGCAAATAGTCTACCTCCTGCTGCAGCACCGCTTGCCGGACGATGACGACATGCTTGTAGATCGGCGAGAACATCATCCAGCACATCATCGCCGCGAACAGCACGAATAGCAGAAGCTGCCTCATGGGCTCATCCCCCTAATATAATCGCCGACCGAGGCGCCTGCTTCATCGGTTCGCGCCCGCATGCCGTCCTCGCCCAAGGCGACCGCCGAATACACGATCATGACGGTCACGAGCAGCAGCATGCATACCAACAACGCCCGCATAGACGACCTCCTTCTTTCCCGGTGCCAATCCGTTAAGGGATAAGCTGGCTAATTCGCGTGTTCGCGGCGTTCCCTTGCGACTGCACCTGACTTCTGGTGCCGGTCGTATCCTGCGCGATGATTGAATTGAACAAAACGATAACGACAACCAACATCATGACGGTCATCAAAATATTGCGCATCCCTTTTCACCTCCTTAACGTCCGATCATCGGCCCGCGCCGTTACCCCAGCGATTCGAACAGCTTCTGCCCTTCCTTGACCCAGGGGAAAATAAACACCTGAAACGTATATAAGATCGGTATGCCGGCAAGCAGAAACAGCATGTACGACGTCGATTCCTTGCGGCTTTCTTTGGCCAGCTCCAGCTTTTCCTTATAGTCCGCGATCCGAATCCGGAGCAGCTCGTAATAGTCCCGGCTTTCATGGAGGCGAAGCGAATCGAGCGTCTCGACGAAGCTCATGCCGTCATCCGTGCCCAGCCTCGTCTTGAACCGCTGAAGGGCGACAGCCGGATCATGGTACCATTCGGTCAGAAGACTCTCCATGTCGGCCCTCGTCGTTCTCGTGAACGGAATGCAGCGCGTCAGCTTGGCATGGATATGCATCGACGACTCGGACAAATAGAGAAGCTGGTTGCTGATCGTGTATATTTCTTTGGTCACTTGCAGCGACCGCACCCGCCCTAACGTCCTAAGCCACATCCGATCGACCGCGAGCAGCCCGGATAGCAGCATCGGAACTCCCGCGGCGAGTTGAAAGGATAAAGAAGTTACGTTTAGCCCAAACCATGCGCAAGCCGCAAGCGCGATGAGCGAGAACATGCCCATCGCCGTCCGCCGGGCCAGCATGTACCAAGCCGGATCCGCGGCAATGCCGCAAGATGCCAGCAGCAGCTCGCGCTCTCGAAATGCAGCCGAGTCTCTCCGTACGCGAAGAAGCCCGAGCCATCGTTCGGAAGGCGACTCCGTTCTCCAGGCGAGCAACGCGAGCCGCTTCCAGCGCGGCGCCCTTCTCGGAAGCAGCGCCAGGAGCATGTAAATGCCGACGCCGGCGCCTAACAGCTGGCCCGCCGCAAGTCCCAGCCGCAACAGTTGCTCCGCTTCATCAAACACTGCCGCCAACTCCTCTCTACATCTTTTTCCGGGAAAGCCATAATCCCATCAGGAACGATGCGAAAATAAGCAATAAGGCATTAAGCAGCATGTCTTTCCCTTGCGGGTCGATCAAATAATAGTAATACGCGTTCTCGGGATTGTACCTGACGTTGATGCCCACGAATAAGGCAAGGAACAGCACGGGCGTGAAGTTCGCGATCCGGATCTCCAGCAGCCGATGGCGCTCCTGCTCGTTCGCGCGTCTCGACTTCCGCATGTCGTCCAGCAGCTCCCGCAGGCCGTCCGTGATCGGAACGCCTTCGGACAACGCCACCCGCAGCATGCCCGCGAAGTAATCCGCCCACACATGTCCGAGCGACGACGCCATGACCCGGAGTGACGTCTCGTCGTCTCCCCTGACGGACAAGTTGCGATAGAGCTGCTCGAACACCGCCTGCATGGGACCCAGCAGCCGCTTCTCTTCGATCGCGCGCTGCAGCGCCGTCCGGATATGGCGCTCGCCCGTGACGAGATAGCATTGGTAGAACAGCTCCACCGCGGGCAGAAAGTCCAGCTGCGCATGCATCCGGCGCTGGATCAACAGCCCCCTAAGCGCGACATACGGAGCGCAACCCGCCAACAACCCGAACAGCAGCGTTCCCTTCATCGTCTGAAAATACAATCCGCCTACCGCAATCCCCGATAGGATTAACATGCCGCTCATGCCGATAAAGTGGTCCGCGGTCGCCTTGAGCCGAAGCGTTTCCAGCAGCTCGGACAGATGGCCGCGAAGCCTGGCATAGCCGTAGAGCCTGTGCAAGAGCAAGCTGCGTATGCTGCGCGGCGATTCGTAGGTCAAACGGCTGTTCAGCCTTCGCCTGCCAAGCGCAAGCTCCAGCAACACGCCGAAGATATACAGAAAGAGCAAAAAGAGCGTCGCGGCCGCGGCAGTCATCGATACCTGATTCATGGCGCATACCCCGTGGCGGCAAGCCGCTCCGCTTTCTTAGGCGTTGGTTTCCCCTCAAGCTTCCATTCGTCGGCGCGTTCGTCGTAAACCGCCCAATCCCGAACGACGGCTTCTCCTCCGTCCCAACTCAGCTCGCCGATCCGGGATATAATGCGTCGCCCCGCAGCGACCTTCATCTCGATCCCCACCTCCGTCACGTATTCGGCGATGCGCTTCGCGAGCCGCCCCGCGTCCATCGCCCTTCCGTCCAGCATGCACATGTCCGTAATCGCCTCCGGCACGTCCTCCAAGGTATTGGCATGAACCGTCGTCATGCTGCCGGAATGTCCCCTCGTGCATGCCCGAACGTAAATATTGGCGTCCTCGTCGCGAATCTCGGCATGCACGATTCTTTGCGGCGATTGCCGCAGCGCCAGCTTAAACGCCTGCTCCGGCGAATGAAGCCCTTCCTCCTCGGACGATTCGTATTCGATAATATTTTTGTCCGGGAAATCCCGGCCGAGCATCATCTCGAAGCGGCCTTCGATCGTGATGATCCGCTCTTCGTCCGGCAGCTCGCCGATCAGCGCCTTGATCAGATTCGTTTTGCCCGAGTTGGTCGCTCCGATGACGACGATATTAAACCTCGCCGCCAGGATCGCCCGGAGGAGCTCCGCCATCTTTGCGTTCATCGTTCGGTAAGGCGCCTCCGCGAGCGCCGACAAGCGGAACGTGCGCATCGTATAGAAACGGATCGTAAGCGTCGGACTTGCGGTAAAGCCGAAGCCGGTCATCGTGACGCGGGAGCCGTCGCGGAGCATCACTTCCGCCCATCGCTTGCGCGGCGTAATGCGGTCGTTGTTAAACAGCACCAGGTTCTGTTGGATCCGCTCCACGTCCCTGATCTCTCCGAACGCATAGGGAGACAACGCCGGGAAACCTTGCCTCACCTCGTATATCCGGGTTCCGACGACCTGAATCTCCTCCAGTCCATCGCGATTCTCTAGCACGAGCTCCAGTATGTTCAATCCCACGACTTCCGCGAATATGGCCTCCGCCAGCGTCGCGTAGGGATGGCGCCAGCCTTCCACGCGATGGACGCGCAGCCGGAGCAGACGCTCCTCGATCATCGCAAGCACCTGCTCCCGCTCCTGCGGAAATCCCAGCACGGCCCGGTTCAACGTCTCGCCGTACGTTCTCCGCTCCTCCTCCGTCAGCCCTCTCGGCGCGCTCAGATAGGAGCGGATATCGTCGACGAGCTTGCCTTGCTCCTCTCCCGCCGAAGCCGCGACCGCGACGTCCCGCTTATCCGCCGCCTCTTCAGCCTTCCCAGGCTTCGAGCCCCTTCCTCCCGTCCGAATAGCGAACTCCGCCGGCGAGAACTTCGTCCGCTCCCCGCTCATGCCGAGCCCGCTCCGTCTCTAGCCAGCCTGCGTTTGAAGAACCATGAGGGCCGCATCGCCTTCCGCTCGGGCACAGCTAGTCCGTACCGGGCGGCCAACCGCCCGGCGGGCTCAGCCATTGCCGCTTTGCCGAACTTGTCCTCCTTCAGCCACTCGCCGAGCGTCCCTTTGTCGAGGCTCGCGAACAGCGCGGGCGCAAACCGTAGCTCCCCCAGACTTGACGCCCCCAGCTCCTTGCCGATTTGCGCCGCGTTATAAGCATCGTCCCTCCAAGGCGAGCGAATGACCAGACATTCGTACTGCTCCTGCCTGATTCGGAATACCGGCGACAGCTCGCGAATCCAACGCTTGCCATCCTCCTGAAAGTGGGACAACGCTCCCGTAGTTACGACGATCCTCGCGGATGCCCGCCGCACGCAGCATACCGTCGCGGCATTGTCCCAATAAGCTCCCACGTCGAGCACGACGAAGGAGAACGTGCGCCCCGCCACGTCGAGCAAATGCTCCAGCTCCTTATCCGTAAAAAACTCCGCTTGCTCCCGGCTCACGCTTCCGAACAATATCCTAAGATTGCGTTGCCCCGGGAGGGGGTAGGTCGCGCGCTCAAGCATGGCCGGCGTCATCACCCCGGCCCGCAGCTCCGGCTGCAGCTTATCCAGCGTCATCTCGGGGTCGTCCACGCCGAGGAAGCGGTGAAGCTTGGCGCTCTTCAGGTGCAGGCACAGATAGCCGATCGGCTTGTCCGTTGCTTCGGCGATCCTCACCGCCGCCGCGAACGCTGCCGTCGTGGTGCCGATATTCGGCGTCGTGCCGACGAATACGGCCATTGGCGACTGAACGTGCTTCATCGGCTCTCCTCCTGTCCGCTTGACAATTGCGCGGCTTGACCGATTCTCTCGAACGATGCCGGACTATAAGCGATGACCAGCTTGACCGCTCCGCCCTTGCACAGAGTATCGATGGCTAGCCATTGTTCTTCGGTCAGATTGACGTTGATGGCGTCGATGCTTCCATTCGCGTCCCGGCGAGCGGCGTACATCCCTTCCTTGTTCCCGTCGGCGAGCGCCAGCAAATGCGAACGCTCCAAATTGTCGATTTCCACATTGCCCGCCGTCTTGACCGATGCGATCACGACCGGTTCGTCGAATACGCGCGACGACTCTCCTTCGGCTCCCGACGCGTACACCATAACCAAGTCGCCGGCGCGAATGCCGCTCGATATCGAGCGGATATAGTCCTTGGGCAGTTGGAACGTCGACTCCGACTTGCCCGGCTGCAGGCCGTATTCGTTGAGCTTCCACGTCAGTACGGGCTCTCCCTTGCCCATCGGCACCGCCGCTTCCTTACCCGCCACGGCGCCAAGCTCCGTCGCCATCTCTCCGAGATACGCCTCCGACGGGAGCCTTAGCTCTTCCAGATCCACCATTCCGATCCGCTCGCCCGCCGGGATAAACCGATTCGGCACGACGACCGACACCGTAACCCTACGCTCCACCTGCAGCCGCTGCAGCTCGTACAGTCCGTACACCAGCGCTGCCGACAACAGCGCCGCGGCCAGGCTGAGCCACATATTTCTGTTTCTGTTCATTCTGATCCGACTCCCTTCGCGCCACGAAAAAAAGAACGCACACGTCAGCCGTCTCCGGCTAAGCGCATGCGTTCTTCGCATTCGTAGTC
>JAQSXN010000240.1 GCA_029256665.1 Paenibacillus sp. | reverse complement strand
TGAACGTCGTGGTGGAAGATACGCCGCAAGGCATACGGTGGCGGCGCAAATGACGGACCGTCGCGATGAAGCCATGGAAATCCGGTCTGGCGGCCAACCGGAAGAGATAGTGCCTGCGGATGGCGCGCAAGCGCCGTTGTCCGGGGAGCTTGCCAGTGTCGGCGATGCCGCGGCGGACGCGCCGGAATCCCGCAATCCGCTTGCTCTGCATATGCCGGACAAGAAGACGGGGCTCATCAATCCGGTCGTGCTCGCCTATATGGGCGACGCCGTATTCGAGCTGCTGGTGCGCCAATATTTGATTTCGCTTCCCAACAACAAGTCGCATCATCTGCATAGCGAGGCGACGAAGCGGGTGTCGGCCAAAGCGCAGAGAGCGCTGCTGGAGCGGCTGCAGCCGCTCTTGACGGAAGAAGAGGCCGACATCGCTCGCCGCGGACGCAACGCGAAGTCCGGGACGCCGCCCAAAAACGCGGATCCTGCCGATTACCGCCAAGCGACCGCGCTGGAGTGCCTCTTCGGTTATTTGTATTTCGAAGGACGGATGGAACGGATCGGCGTGCTGATGCGCGTCGCGCTGGAGACATAATCAAGCAAGAACGAAGGAGGACTATCATGTCCGAACAACAGATAGGGCAAGAAGAAGAGATCATCGCCGGGAAACATCCCGTGCTGGAGGCGCTTCGCTCGGGACGGGAAATCAATAAAATCTGGATCGCCGAAGGCGCGCAGAAAAGCATGACGGCGCCGATTACGGCGGAGGCCAAGAAGCTGGGCATCGTCGTGCAGTTCGTGGACAAACGCAAGCTCGACGCGATGGCGTCCGGCGTCGCGCATCAAGGCGTTATCGCGCAAGCGGCGGCGTTCGACTACGTCGAGGTGGACGACATCCTGGCCATCGCCAAAGACCGGGGAGAGACGCCGTTTATTCTCGTGCTCGACGAGATCGAGGATCCCCATAACTTAGGCTCCATCCTGCGGACGTCCGAATGCACCGGCGTGCACGGCGTCATCATTCCGAAGCGCCGTTCGGCCAGCCTGACCGCTACCGTGCTTAAGACGTCGGCGGGCGCCGCCGAGCATGTCGCCGTCGCGCGCGTGACGAATCTCGCGCAGACGATCGAGAAGCTGAAGGAAGCGGGCGTATGGGTAGCGGGCACGGACGTGTCGGCCGCGCAGGACGTGTACAAGTCCAAATTCGACATGCCGCTCGCTATCGTCATCGGCAACGAGAGCAAGGGCATGGGGCGGCTGATTAAAGAAAAATGCGATTTTCTCGTTAAGCTCCCGATGCTCGGAAAACTCAACTCGCTTAACGCTTCGGTGGCCGCGGGCGTACTTATGTATGAGGTTGTCAGGCAGAGACGGGGCGTGTAGCGATGAATCGGCCGAATGATGTGCTCCTCGTCGACGGCTATAATATGATAGGAGCGTGGCCGGTTCTGGAGAAGCTGAAGGAGGCGGATCTGGAGGATGCCCGGGACAAGCTCCTGGATATGCTGGCCGATTATCAGGGGTTCTCCGGGATGCAGGTTTACGTCGTCTTCGACGCGCATCAGGTGCCCGGACTCGGGGCGACGTACAAGCAGCATAAGCTGACGGTCGTGTATACGAAGGAGAAGGAGACGGCGGACGAGTGCATCGAGCGGCTGTGCGGCGAGCTCATGGCCCGAAGAAGAAGCATCTACGTCGCGACTTCGGATCTGGTCGAGCAGCACGTCGCCTTCGGCAAGGGCGCGCTCCGCTTGTCGGCGCGCGAGCTGCTGATCGACATCAACCAGAACCGCAAGCTCATCGAGCAGAACATCCGGGAGCGGGAAGAGAAGCCGATGCGCCGGAACTCGGTCGACGAGAACGTGAGCCTCGATGTGTGGAGCAAGCTGGAGCGTCTTCGCCGCGGCGAGAAGTAAGGGATGCGTTATAAGGCTCCGCGGAGTTCGACGTCGTCCTAAATCGTGTCATAATGTTACAATTTTGCTAGAAATACGATAACTTTCGGGGCCCGGTTCTGTTGACGTTGTAAGGTTACATAATGTATACTGACTCTATGTTTCTAGCTACAGAATCTAGCGCGGTGTACGCCTTGCAGGCCGGAGGGATAGTGTGTGAGTTACGACCTCAAAGAATGGAGTACGCTCGAATATGAAAGCAGTACGGACGAGGATATCGTAGAAGCGGTCCGTAACGGCGACAGCATGGCGCTGGAATATTTGATAAATAAATATAAGAACTTCGTACGCGCGAAGGCCCGTTCTTACTTTCTGATCGGAGCCGACCGCGAGGATATCGTCCAAGAAGGGATGATCGGCCTGTACAAGGCGATCAGAGATTTCAAGGGCGACAAGCTGGCGAGCTTCAAGGCATTCGCGGAGCTCTGCATTACGAGGCAGATCATTACCGCGATCAAGACGGCCACTAGACAGAAGCATATCCCCCTCAATTCCTACGTTTCTCTGGACAAGCCTATCTACGACGAGGATTCAGACCGGACGCTGCTGGACGTCATCTGCGGCACCCGCGTATCCGACCCCGAAGAGCTGATCATTAACCAGGAAGAATTCATCGGACTTGAAGACAAGATGGCCGAAATTCTAAGCGATCTGGAACGCAAGGTCTTGATGTTGTATCTGGATGGGAGATCCTATCAGGAAATCGCCGTCGATCTGGACCGCCACGTGAAGTCGATCGATAACGCGCTGCAGCGCGTGAAGCGCAAGCTCGAGAAGTATTTGGAGATCAGGGATTTCGGCGGACTTTAGCTTTCTTCGCCGCATAGTCGAGAACGGCCGGGCTTCCGGCAACTGCGGAATTCGACGTTGTCGACCAGACAATGGACTGTCTTTGCCGTCTGAATACGGTTCAGGGGGTAAAGACAGTCCATTGGTTTATGTCGAGAAAAACGGGCTATACTGATAGAATTCAGAGAACGATGCCAATAATTCGCAGGGTTGGTTGCAGGGCTAATGCGTTGACACGGAATATGCCATGTGATAAAGTGTTTAGGTAGGCCTGAAAACGGGTTTTTTTTGTTTGGCCGAGGGAATGTGTTTGGAATCAATAAACTTTACCATAGAGTTTCGTGATTCGTATTTTTTAGCAGTTCGGGAGGTGTAATTCGGGTGCGAGTAATCATCACGTTGGCATGCACAAACTGCAAACAAAGAAACTATGCGACGACCAAGAACAAGCGTAATCACCCCGACCGCATCGAGTTGAAGAAGTTTTGCAAGTTTTGTAACGAGCAGACTCCTCATCGCGAGACGAGATAGTCCATTGGAGGTGTAACCGTGACATTTTTGGCCAAACTGAAGCAAGGCTTTGGAACGACGTTTAGTTTTTTTGCCGACAGCTGGGCGGAACTGAAGAAGGTTCGCTGGCCAAGTCGTAAGGAGTTGACGAGCTATTCCATCGTCGTCTTGCTGACAGTTGTCGCTGTGACGATTTACTTCTGGCTTCTTGACATCGGAATCTCTGAATTGGTTCAACTCATTGTCTAATAAGGGACCAAAGGTGGATTTGTGATGGAAAAAAGATGGTACGTCGTGCACACTTACTCCGGCTACGAGAACAAGGTGAAAACCAACTTGGAGCGCCGGGTTGAATCGATGGGCATGGAAGACAAGATCTTCCGCGTGCTCGTTCCCATGGAGGACGAAGTGGTAGAGAAGGACGGGAAGAAAAAGACCGTTCAACGCAAAGTCTACCCTGGCTACGTTCTTGTGGAGATGGTTCAGACCGACGATTCGTGGTACGTTGTTCGCAATACGCCGGGCGTAACGGGATTCGTAGGATCGACGGGATCGGGTTCCAAGCCTACCGCTCTACTGCCTGACGAAGTGGATCAGATTCTGAAACACATGGGCATGGAAGAGCCTAAGCCGAAGATCGAATTCGATCTGAAGGAAACGGTACGCGTCAAAGTTGGACCTTTCGCGGATTTTGTCGGTTCGGTAGAAGAAATTCTGCTCGACAAGGCGAAGCTGAAGGTTCATGTCAACATGTTTGGAAGGGAAACCCCTCTTGAGCTGGACTACACTCAAGTGGAGAAGATATAATATCCGGTTTCCGGAGCAAGCGCGCTATCGCACGTTTGTATATCAGGGCAAGGAGGTGTGAATCATGGCAAAAAAGGTCATCAAGATGGTCAAGCTGCAAGTTCCTGCAGGCAAAGCGAATCCGGCTCCTCCAATCGGTCCGGCACTGGGTCAAGCGGGCGTCAACATCATGGCGTTCTGTAAAGAGTTCAACGCTCGTACTGCGGATCAAGCAGGTCTGATTATTCCAGTCGTGATCACGGTATTCGAGGACCGTTCCTTCACATTCGAGACGAAGACGCCGCCGGCAGCAGTATTGCTCCGCGTAGCAGCTGGTATCGAGAAGGGTTCCGGTGAACCGAACAAGAAGAAAGTCGCAACTGTGAAACGCGACAAAGTTCGCGAGATCGCGGAATCCAAAATGCAGGACCTGAACGCGGCTTCCGTTGAGGCGGCAATGCGTATGGTTGAAGGTACTGCTCGCAGCATGGGTATCACCATCGCCGATTAATGGTCTGAACGTCCATCGGGACGGGACGGCTAAGATGTCTTAGGCGACATCGCGCTTGGCGAAGCTTAGGCTTCGCGAGGTGGGAGGATCGGTCCTAGGAGACCGCTCCGCTATAACCACAAAGGAGGACAATTTCAATGGCTAAACACGGCAAGAAATATGTAGAAGCAGCCAAGTTGATCGACAGCGAAGCCACTTACGAGCCGGCTGAAGCGATCGACCTTGTGAAGAAAGCGGCGACGGCTAAGTTCGACGAATCCGTCGAAGTAGCAGTTCGTCTGGGCGTAGACCCACGTAAACAAGACCAAGCGGTACGCGGCGTTGTCGTACTTCCGCATGGCACGGGCAAAACAAAACGCGTTCTCGTTTTCGCAAAAGGCGAAAAAGTGAAAGAAGCGGAAGCTGCAGGCGCTGACTATGTTGGCGACGCGGACATGATCAACAAAATCCAACAAGGCTGGTTCGACTTCGACGTTTGCGTAGCAACGCCGGACATGATGGCTGAAGTTGGTAAGCTCGGTCGTATCCTGGGCGGTAAAGGCCTTATGCCTAACCCGAAAGCAGGTACCGTAACGTTTGACGTTGCGAAGGCCGTTCAAGAAATCAAAGCAGGTAAGATCGAGTACCGTCTGGACAAAGCGGGTCAAATCCACGCTCCTATCGGCAAAGTTTCGTTCGACGCTGAGAAACTGAACGAAAACCTGAAAGCTCTGATCGACGCCCTGGTACGCGCTAAACCGGCTGCTGCCAAAGGCATTTACCTGAAAAACATCGCCGTTTCCTCCACAATGGGCCCTGGCGCTCGCGTGTCGACTGCTAGCTACCGCTAAGTCGAAGGAAACGACACTAAATTCGAATACGCATACCGTAGACAGTAGGTGCCCGGCAAGGGCTTAATTTCCTACCGAGGTGTTATGATAATACGTTTATGAAGTTGCGGCCTCGCCGTTTGTACTTGATAACGACATCATGGCCTTCGCTACGACTGCGAAGGCCTTTCTCATGCACCCATGGAGAAGGAAATCGATCGTATTCACGGCATGTATAATTAAACGGGAGGTGTACGGTTTGGCTAACGCTAAGATCATCCAAGAGAAACAAGATGCGGTTAACGTTATCGCGTCGAAGCTCACTTCGAGCTCCAGCACGGTTATTGCCGATTATCGCGGATTGAACGTTGCGCAAGTAACTGAACTGCGTAAGCAACTCCGCGAAGCGGGCGTTGACTTCCAAGTTCTGAAAAACTCGCTCGTTCGCCGCGCTACGGAAGGTACTGACCTGACGTCGCTGAACGACATTCTTACAGGACCTACGGCAGTAGCATTCAGCGGCGACGACGTTGTTGCTCCGGCTAAGATTCTGAACAGCTTCGCCAAGAAGAACGATGCCTTGAAATTGAAAGGCGGCGTTGTAGAAGGTAAAGTTGTCAGCGCTGAAGAAATTAAGGCTCTTGCAGAGCTTCCTTCCCGCGAAGGTTTGCTCTCCATGCTCCTCAGCGTGCTTCAAGCTCCAGTTCGCAACTTCGCGCTTGCGGTTAAAGCGGTTGGAGAGAAACAAGAAGCTAGCGCTTAATACCAGCTTCTATGGCAAGACCGGTGCCCTCCTGACAGGTCAGGCATCGTAATAAGCAACACCACAACAAAACTAAACCATTCGGAGGTATATACCATGTCTAAAGAGCAAATCTTGGAAGCCATTAAAGGTATGACAGTTCTTGAACTGAACGATCTCGTGAAAGCAATCGAAGAAGAATTCGGCGTAACTGCTGCAGCTCCAGTTGCAGTAGCAGCTGGCGGCGGCGCTGCAGAAGCTGAAGCTCAAACAGAATTCGACGTTATTTTGAACAGCGCTGG
>JAQSXN010000239.1 GCA_029256665.1 Paenibacillus sp. | reverse complement strand
CCTTAAAAAACGAAGGGCTTGCCAATGATTTCCCCACATATAGTCCTGTCAGCGACGGAACGGATTATGAAGCCGTAACAAAGTACGAAGGCGAGCCGAGCCCTCTTATCTCCCAAGTGTATACGACGCAGCGGGAGATCGCCCTTACGTTCAACGGTTTGATGGAACCGGAGCCCATGAAGCAGCTCCTGGACGAATTGGACGAGCTCGGGGCGAAGGCTACGTTTTTTGTGCCGGGCATGCGGGTGGCGGAAGATCCGGAGATCGCGCGTCAAATTGTAGAGCGCGGGCATACCCTGGGCAACAATACGCTGAAACGAGAGTCGCCGGAAAAGCTTATATACGCCGAGCTGTACAAGCAAGTGCATCTCAGCAAAACGATTATCGAATCCAAAACGGGATCGAAAATCTCTTATTTGCGCGCCGAGTCGAAAAATGACTTGCCCGAGCTTGGGCTTGCGGCCGCGCAGAGCGGGGAGGAAGCGATTATCGGCTACACGATCAATCTATTGGATCGCCATGTCGACAAGGAGCTTAACAGCAAATCCTATCTGTACCTCAACCTGACCCGGGGAAGCATCGTGTCCATCGATCTGGAACGCAACGCTCGCGTCATGGAAATGATGCCGCTTCTCGCTTCGGCAACGAAGGATATGGGGTATGAATTGGTGACGGTGGACCGGCTGTTAGAAGGACGGCTGGAGAAGAAGCCGCTGCAGGAGATCGAAGGGTACGACGACGCCAAGCTTAATCCCGATTACGAGGATGCCGCATATGAGCTGGTGTATTCCGCGGAACCGGGAGACAAGGCCATTTCGTTAACCTTCGACGATTGGGGCTCGGACTACACGGTTACAAAGCTGCTCGACGTGCTTAAGGAGCACGAGGTGCCCGCAACCTTCTTCCTCCGGGCCAATGGCGTCGAACGCAACCCGAACTTGGCTAGAGCTTTGCTCGAGGAAGGCCATGAGGTCGCCAATCATACGTACACCCATCCCGTCGTCACGGAGCTGACGCCCGAGCAATTGCAGGAGGAAGTGGTCGAGGCGCACCGGGTCATAACCGAAGCCATACAGCAACGTCCCGCGATGTTGTTCCGTCCGCCTACCGGAGAGATCGACGAGCGGTCCGCCCGCATCGTCGCGGCGACGGGGTATTCTACTATCGCTTTGTATGATGTCACCGTGTTCGATTGGGACAAGTCCGTAAGCGCGCAAGAAATCATCGACGGAGTCATGGGGCAGAGCAAGGACGGAAGCGTGATTCTGCTGCACATGCTCGACGACATCCATACGCTCGAAGCGTTGCCGGTATTCGTGGAGAAGCTGAAGGCGGAAGGGTATACGTTCAAGGTGATGTCGGAGCTTATCGGCCATTCGGGAAGCAGCCAGAGGTAAAAAGGAACGGAGGAATACAATGGACTTGTTGAATGGAATTCTGACGCGCGAGCAACGTATTGCCGTCATCGGACTCGGGTACGTCGGCTTGCCGATCGCCGTTGCCTTAGCGGAGAAAGCGGAGGTAATCGGGTTTGACATCAATTCGGACAAGGTGTCGGCTTACCGGGATGGCATCGACCTCACCGGCGATATCGGCTCCGACCGGTTAAAGCGCAGTTCGGTTGTGTTTACCAGCGAAGAAGAGCGCCTTGAAGAAGCATCGTTCTTTATTATTGCCGTGCCGACGCCCATTAGGAGCGGGAACGTGCCGGATCTGACCTACGTGGAAGAGGCGAGCCGGATTGTGGGAAGAAGGCTGCGACCCGGAGCGATCGTCGTATACGAGTCGACCGTTTATCCCGGCGTGACGGAGGAAATATGCCAGCCGATTCTGGAAGCCCAGTCCGGTCTTGCGTGCGGCGCCGACTTCAAAATTGGCTATTCGCCTGAACGGATTAACCCCGGCGACCGCGTGCATCGCCTCGAGAATATCGTCAAAATCGTGTCCGGCATGGACAACGATTCGCTTGATACGATTGCCTCCGTTTACGAGCTGGTGGTTGAAGCGGGCGTGTACCGGGCGGAAAGCATTCGCGTCGCGGAAGCGGCCAAAGTGATCGAGAATGCCCAGAGGGATGTCAACATCGCGTTCATGAACGAATTGTCGATGATTTTCAGGCATATGGACATCGATACGCAGGCCGTTCTGCAAGCGGCGGGGACGAAGTGGAACTTTCTGAATTTCCAGCCGGGGCTCGTCGGAGGCCACTGCATCGGCATCGATCCCTATTATTTGACCTACAAAGCCGAGGATAAGGGCTACCATTCCCGAATCATTCTGGCCGGCCGACATATCAATGACGGCATGGGGCGATACGTCGCGCAGCAAATCATCAAAAAGCTGGTTCGGCAGAAACAGGGCGGAGAGGAGCCGAAGGTGGGCATCCTGGGTATCGCCTATAAGGAAGACAGCTCGGATATCCGGAATTCGAAGGTCGTGGACGTCATTCGGGAGCTGGACGAATACGGCGTCCGGACGCTCGTATACGATCCTCTCGCGGACAAGGGGCATGTAAAGGCCGAATACGGCATCGAGCTTGTTTCGAGGGAGCAGCTGGAGGATTTGTCCATCGTGGCGCTTGCCGTGCCTCACCGCGAATTCAAAGCCTTATCGCCTCGCGATTTCGAGCGTATGTACGCGCAGGGCGGAGGCAAGACGTTCATGGACGTGAAAGCCGCTTTCGACCGATCGCTGTTCAAGCAGTCCGGCTTTGACTACTGGAGCTTATAAGTGATGAAGCAGCCATGGGAAAAGTTGTTCCGAAGGGCAGGAATAAGCTCCGCGCCGCAAGAGGAAATTATGGCAGCCCAGCGTCCGGACAGGCGCTCCCTGTCGAAGGTGCCCGATCCGGAACGGCTTCGGAAGCACGAGGACCGGCGCGGGACGGAGGAATCCAGCGTCCGGTATCTAGCCAGCTTCGACGTCTCGTTATACCGCTCCAGGCAAAAGAAGGAAGCGGCGATAAAGGCGAGAGCCGTCGATATATCCGCTACCGGCATTCTGCTAGAGCTGGACCGCGAGCTGCCCGCGGCGCTTGAAGGAGGCAGCTATCGACTGCAGTTCGACATTCCGCCGGGGACGATGCCGGAAGGGTACGAGTCGTACGTGAGCCTGACGGCCACAATGGTCCGGCAGTTCGAGGACGCGGAGCGGGACGGCGCTGCGAAGGCGATGGCCGCGTTCTCGTTCGATCAGCCGCTACAGCACTATTTGAACAAAAAACGGTGGGGCTACTCCGTCTATACGGCAAGCAGCATGCTGCTCGTGACGAGCAGCGTCGTGCTTCTGATGAGAGCGGAGAGCGTCATCTATTTCAAATACAATTATATTCTGTATCTGTACAGCTTGATCGCCGCGACGTTCCTGCTGTCCAGATACCTCTTCGGTTCGCTGCACCGCGACGTACCGGTCAATCCGCAATATACGCCGGGCGTCTCGATCATCATTCCTTGCTTCAACGAGGAGGAATGGATACACCGGACGATACTGAGCTGCATCAATCAGGATTACCCGGTCGATAAGCTGGAGGTGATCGTCGTCGACGACCGCTCCACCGACGGATCGGTGGCGCGCATGGAAGCGGTGATCGAAAGGATCTACCAAGAAGCGGAACGATTCTCCACCCGCAGCCGCCTCCGAATGGTCGTAATGGAGAAAAACGGGGGAAAACGCGAGGCGCTCGTGCAGGGCGTGAAGCTGGCGAAGCATCCGCTGGTCGTGTTCGTGGACTCGGACAGCTTCCTGGAGCCTTCGGCGATCCGCCATCTCGTGCAGCCCTTTCAGGATCCCAAGATGGGCGGGGTGGCCGGAAGAACCGATGTCGAGAACAAATTCACGAACGCGATCACGAAGCTGCAAACGGTTCGATACTACATCGCGTTCCGCATCATGAAGGCGGCGGAGTCGTATTTTGACAGCGTGACTTGTCTGTCGGGGCCGTTGTCCTGTTACCGCAAAGAGCTTGTGCTGAAACATGCGGACGCCTGGCTGAACCAGAAGTTTCTGGGTCAACCGGCCACGTTCGGCGATGACAGGGCGATGACGAATTTCGTGCTGCGCACGCACCGGACGGGCTATCAGGATACCGCGATCTGCTCCACCATCGTGCCTTCGAGAATGAACGTATTCCTGAAGCAGCAGATGAGATGGAAGCGGTCGTGGCTGCGGGAGTCCCTGATCGCGGGTTCGTTCATATGGCGCAAGGAGCCGTTCATGGCGCTGTTTTTCTACATCGGCCTGATCGTGCCGATCGCGGCGCCGATTATCGTCGTATACAATCTGATGTACGTGCCGATCGTCCACGGCGTCTTCCCCGGCACCTTCCTGATGGGCCTCCTGCTGATGGCCTTGCTCATGAGCTCCGCGCACCTCTTCTACCGGAAGAGCAAGCTATGGATTTTCGGCATCGTATTCTGCGTGTTCTACGAGCTCGTGCTGCTCTGGCAGATGCCCGTCGCCTGGGTCACCTTCTGGAAGTCGACTTGGGGAACGAGGGAAACGCCGCAGGACATCGAAGCCAGAAACAAGAAGGAAGCGAGTAAAAGCAAAGTGAAGCGACGGTTCGGAAAGAAGGACGTCGGTGTTTAGCGGCGGGAAGCGGCACGAGCCGTTCCCGGGCCGGCGCAAGGACCGGATCAAGGCGGTCCGCACGGTACTCCAGATTGTTGTGCTCGCGCTCATCGCTTATTGGATCGCGGAATCTTTGTTCACGATCAACCGTTACGCGGAGCCGGACAAGTCGGCTTGGAAGAGCCGCGATGGGTTTATCGCGGTCTCGTATTTCGGGGTCGGCCGTAGAGGAACCAATGAGCTGATTGCCAAAGAGAAGCTGAAGGAGCAACTCGATGCGCTGCAGAGCAGGGGGTACGTAACGATCTCGCGCCAGGACGTGCTGGATTATTACCTTGAAGGCAAGCCGCTGCCGGACAAGGCGCTGTTTCTCGCCTTCGAGGACGGCCGCAACGATTCCGCCTTGTTCGCGAGTCCGCTGCTGGAATCGCACAACTATTTGGCGACGCTCATGACCTATGCGAACAAGCTGGGAAGCCGGGAAGGCAAATTTCTGCAGCCCAAAGAAATCAGGAAGCTTGAGAAGTCGGGCTACTGGGAGCTTGGCAGCAACGGCTACCGGCTCACGTATATCAATATCGTCGATCAAGACGGAGAGTACCTGGGCATACGGGATCGCAACCGGTTCCTGGATCTGTGGGAGGCGCAATATTACACCCATTACTTAATGGATTTCATCCGGGACGAGAACGGCATTCCGCTGGAGGATCGCGAGGAGATGGAGGCGCGGATTCAACGGGATTACGGACTGATGGAACAAGCATACAAGGACGAGCTCGGAGAGCTTCCCGGCACGTACATGATCATGCACGCCAATACGTTGTACAACGGCATGCACGAGTTGGTGGCGGGCGTCAACGATCGCGAAATCCGTCGCTTGTTCCAGCTGCATTTCAACAGGGAGGGACAAGCCTGGAATACCGCGGACGGCGACCGCTACGATCTGACGAGGGTACAGCCTGCGCCGTACTGGCGGACGAACCACTTGCTGATGCAGATCAAACACGATACGGGCGGGGCCATGACCTTCGAGACCGGCAGCCATCAGGGCCGGAAGAGCTGGGAGACGCTTAGCGGCGCCGCGGAGCATGGAGAGGACGGGATCGCGTTAACCTCTCCGCCCGGCGCCGAAGGAACGATGAAGCTGAAAGGCGGGGCTCTCTCCGACGTCGGCGTCTCGCTTCGGATGACGGGACATTACAGCGGCAATCAATCGGTGTATCTTCGATATGCAAATAACGGCGATGCCTATATTCGGCTCCTGCTCAGGGAAGGCGAGCTGGTCGTCGAGCAGAAGGCGCCGGGCCAGGAAGCGGAGCGGCTGCTAGCCTATCCCGTCGATCGGGATCATGCCGACAAGGAGCTCGAAGCGGTCGTTCACGGCAACAAACTTAATCTTGAATGGGATGGGAAGCCGTTGCTCGAAGAGCAGCCGATCGATGATGCGATCGCGGCGGGAGAGGTCATGTTGTCTGCCTCCGCGGATCGCAAGGGCGTTCGGTGGAACGAATACGACGAAAGAGACACGATCTACGACGGCGTGTTCGAACGTATGACGATCCGCGAGCTGCGGGAGGACGGCAGCGCCGAAGCAACGGTCTATACGAATGAAAGGAAGGGCTTGTCCAAGGCGGCTTGGACGGCTCGCAAAGCATTCAACGCGGCCGTTGACTGGGCCATCGATACATTCTGACGGACGCGGCGGACCGTATAGCAGCGTAAAGCAGCGTATAGCGGAAAAGGGGGGACCGAGATGAGACCACGTTCGAGAAGACGCGGCAACGCCCGCAAAGCCCGGTACATCGGGATGGCTGTCCTCTTAATCGGGTT
>JAQSXN010000238.1 GCA_029256665.1 Paenibacillus sp. | reverse complement strand
CCATGCAGCTTTTCCTTAGCCCGGCTAAAAATTTTGCGGCAGTTCGCTTCGGATTTCCGCACGATGTCCGCAATGTCGCCGTAGTCGAAGTCGAGCGTCTCCCGCAGCAGGAAGACGGCGCGTTCGACGGCGGTCAGCCTCTCCAGCATGACGAGCATGACGTACGTAATGTTCTCTTGACGCTCGATATAATCGGCGGGATTGGCGGTTCCGTTACCCGCGGAGCCGAGCGCGGCGGAGGGGTTGCCGGCTCCGGCATCGGCTATGGCGGGCTCCGGGAGCCACTGCCCGACGTAGAATTCGCGGCGTTTGCGCGCGGATTGCTTCAGATTCAAGCTGCGGTTCGTGACCATTCGCACCAAATAGGCTTTTTCGTGCTCGATTTTGCTTCTGTCCGCCGTGATCGAGTAGTCGGCCAGCGCATCTTGCACGATGTCTTCCGCTTCGCTGAGAGAGCCCAGCATCCGGTACGCGAGCGTCGTCAGCAAAGGCCGGTACGAGTCGACCGTTGTCATATCCATCATTTCTTTCAACTCCTTATGCAAATCTATTAATTTGGCAAAGCGATAGGTTTATAGTTTGCCTTTCCCGGACATAATGACGGTAGAGACGTTCCGGAACGCAAGCAGACGCACCGGCGGGTGCGCGAGAGGAGCTTGTGTCATGTCCCGTTATTATACGACGTCCTTCCATTATTCCGCTAAACCTTATCGTTTTCCATACCGCTCGTCATACGGTTTTATTGTTATCGCCATTATTGTGCTCATTATGAGCTGGGAATCTCATAAAATGGACGCCGCGCTCGCCACGGGAGACATCCCGTCCGAAGCGATCCGTCTTCGTATATTGGCCAATTCCGACAGCGCCCCGGATCAATTGGTGAAGCGCGTCGTGCGCGACGAAATCGTCAAAGCGATGAACGGCTGGGCGACGGGACAGCAAACGATCGAAGAAGCCCGCGCGACGATTCAGTCGAAGCTGCCGGAGCTGCAAGGCATCGTCAAGGACGCGCTCGCAAGCAGAGGCTTCGCTTATACGTCTTCGGCGGAGCTCGGTCTCGTGGAATTCCCGACGAAGATGTACGGCAACAAAGTGTATCCGGCCGGCCAATACGAAGCTTTGCTTATTACGATCGGCGAAGGAAAAGGACAGAACTGGTGGTGCGTGCTGTTCCCGCCGCTATGCTTCGTGGACGCGGCGACCGGAGAGGCATCGGCGGCAGCCGAGGCTCCGGCGGCGCAGGCAAGCGCGGATTCCGCCGACAAGGCGGTTAAGGCCGGAACGGATGCTTCCGACAAGGAGGCAACCGCGACGCAAGGCGATAAGCAGGTTGATGCGCCGAAAGCCAAATTTTTTATCTGGGAGATGCTCGAGAAGCTGATCAACTGGATCAAGTCGCTGTTCTAGCCGAACCGGCGCGATCAATACGGAGTCCAATGAAGGCGCCTGTCGACCCCGCCCGGGACAGGCGCCTTCGCCTGCGCGATCCGAACCTCGCCCTCGTCAAGCCCGGTCCCGAGGGTTGATCGATATGTTATAATAGCGGGAAGAACGGCTTATAAACGAATAGTCACAATAAGGATTGAGCATGAGATGCCAGATACGATGGTTTGGAAAGTAGAATACGCAGAAGGCTCGGGAGCCGTAATGGCGCCGGTTCAAGCGGCGGAAGCGCTGCGCGCGGGCGGTCTCGTGGCATTCCCGACGGAGACGGTATACGGACTCGGCGCTGATGCCCGCAGCGACCTAGCGGTTGCCGGCATCTTTGAGGCCAAGGGGCGGCCCTCCGATAATCCGCTTATCGTGCACATCGCGGACAGGTGCCAGCTGGACGGGCTAATAACAGCGAGTTCCCCTCTTGCGGACAAGCTCATGGATCTCTTTTGGCCCGGTCCTCTGACGCTCGTGCTGCCCGCCAAGGAAGGGGCCTTGTCTCGTCTCGTAACGGCGGGCCTGCCGACCGTTGCCGTCCGCATGCCGGATCATCCTCTGGCGCTCGGACTGATCAGGCAAGCCGATTGTCCGATCGCCGCGCCGAGCGCCAACCGCTCGGGCCGGCCGAGCCCCACGACGGCGGGGCATGTGCTGGAGGATCTTGCCGGCCGAATCGACGGCATCGTGGACGGCGGGGCGACGGGCGTCGGACTGGAGTCGACGGTCGTGGAGCTGGAAGGCGACCGGCTCGTCCGCATCCTAAGACCGGGCGGCATCACGGCGGAGGCTCTGCAAGCCGCTTTGCCCCATGCGGTCATCGTAACGGACGACCAAATGGGAGAAGCGGCGGCGCCCCGTTCGCCCGGCATGAAATACGCGCACTACGCCCCGCAGGGCGAGCTGACGTTGGTTGGCGGAGAGCCGTCATCCGTCGCGACGGCCATTCAGGCCGCTGTCGACGACAGCCGGGCGTGCGGCATATCGACGGGAGTTCTCGCTTTCGACGAGCGCGCGGCCCGTTATGTTGCAGACCTCGTCATCGGCATGGGCAGCGAGACGAAGCTCGAAGACGCGGCGCATAGTCTCTATGCGGCGCTTCGGCAGTTCGACGCGGCGGGCATAGAGCGCATTTGGGCGGAGTCGCCGGCCAAGGCGGGCATCGGCGCGGCCTTGCTTAACCGGATGGTCAAAGCATCGGGCGGCCGGCACGAAACGGTCTGATTTGGATTCCATTATTTAGTATTGAACCTCCTCTTGTCCGCATATGATGGGTTAGAGAACGCGCGGCGGACATGGGGGAGATGGTAGTGTGGGATGCGAATTTATATGCGGGACAAGTACTGACGCTGCTCTGCATTGCGGCGGCGCTAGGGTTTGATGCCTTCTCGCTAGGGCTGGGCATCGGGCTTAAGGGAATCAGGCTGCGCGATATTCTGAAGCTGGGCTTCGTCATCGGCCTATTCCACGTCATTATGCCGATCGGCGGACTATTGACGGGACAGCTCGTCAGCGGCTTGCTGGGACAAGTTGCTTCGACCGTGGCGGGTTTGCTGCTCATGCTGCTCGGCGGTCATATGATTTATAGCTCGTTAAAGGGAGAAGAAGCGAAGTCGTTTGACCATCGCTCCTTATGGGGATTGCTCGTCATCGCGGTGAGCGTCAGCATCGACGCCTTTTCCGTCGGGATCACGCTGGGCATGTTTTCGTTCGATCTGTGGCTGGCGATCACGTTGTTTGGCCTTCTTGGCGGGTCGATGTCGATGCTTGGTTTGTTCTTGGGCAGGAAGGTAAGCGGCAACCTGGGCGAATACGGCGAAGCGTTCGGCGGGGCGATCCTGCTCGTCTTCGGCATTCTGTTCGTCCTCTAGAGGTTTATTGTTCGATCACATGAGAGAGGTGAAACGCGATATGAAACGTATTTTGTTCGTATGCACCGGCAATACCTGTCGTTCTCCGATGGCCGAAGCCTTGCTTCGCGAGCAAGCGTCGAGGAGGGGAATTACGGTAGCCGTCCGATCCGCGGGCGTGTCGACCGTCGACGGCCTGCCGATTTCGGCGGGCGCGCTCGAGACGCTGCGCAGGCGCGAGGTCTCGCATCAAGGTTCGTCCCGCGCCCTCACGGCGGAAGCCGTCGATTGGGCCGATCTCATATTGGCGATGACGTCCGGGCATAAGCGCGATCTGCTGCATGTGCATCCGGATGCGGTGGACAAGACTTATACGTTAAAGGAGTTCGCCAACTCCGATCCGGACGTGCTGCGGAATATCGAAGAGCTCGAAAGCTTGTATTCCGACATGCAGATGAAAGGAGCGCTAGGCCAGCAATTGACCGGCGACGAACGCCGGCGTCTGCTGGAGCTGGAACGCCGCATCCCGAGCTTCGACATCGCCGATCCGTTCGGCGGCTCGCAATCGCTCTACGACAGCTGCTCCAGGGAGATCGAGGATGCGATCGGCAAGCTGCTGGACAAGCTGTCCGGACGGGGCGTCGCCCGTTAAAATAGGCGCTGCCGAAGAGAAATCCGGATTGATTTCTGAACGGTCTTACGCTATGATTAAGGTACAAAACACGGTTTCCGATGTAACTGGCGACGGAAGTGGGTAACCACGGTGGAGCATCGGAATATACGGCCGGTCGCCTGGGCAAAGAGCGTCATGCTGATACAGCATGGCTGCTCTTTTTTGTTTTTCATTCATGGTATCGTGGCTTGCGGGTTCGGCGATAGCCGGATCGCCTTGTTTTTCATTCCCTATCGCCATGCAGGTCGATGGTGCGGGCCTGGCCCGCGCCCGGCAATTATGTATGGCCGATAGAGGTTTTTCCGCTGGAGAGGTATACTAGCAGCATAGGGTGATTTGCCAAGCGCAAGGAACCGGGCAAGGAAATCAGAAGAAGAGGTGTTGGCATTGAAGATTGCTATTGGAGCCGATCACGCCGGCTATCGCTTGAAGGATGTAATCGTGCCGCTGCTGGAGTCGCTCGGACACGAGATTGAGGATGTAGGCTGCGATTGCAGCCAATCCGTCGATTACCCGGATTACGCTCTGCCGGTATGCGAGAAGGTCGTCGCGGGCGAAGCCGAGCGCGGCATCTTGATCTGCGGCACCGGCATCGGCATGTCGATTGCCGCCAACAAGGTGGCCGGCATTCGCTGCGCGCTTGTGCATGATCTGTTCTCCGCCAAGGCGACCCGCGAGCATAACGATACGAACGTGCTGGCCTTGGGCGAGCGCGTGATCGGACCCGGCGTGGCGGAAGAGATCGTGAAGGTATGGCTGTCGACTCCGTTCTCGGAAGGCGAGAGACATGTCGGCCGCGTCAACAAGGTCAAGGAGATCGAGACGAAATACAATGCGCGTACGTAATCCGCGGTTGTAAGGAGGCGGGAACGATGACGATTGCTGATCGCAACAACGAACCTTCAAGCTGGTCCTCTTCCGTCGAGAAGATCGTTCGGGAGCTGGCGGAGGCAGGACGCCTTAAAGCGGGCGAGCTGCTTGTCATTGGCGCCAGCACCAGCGAGGTGATCGGGGAGCGGATCGGCACGGCGGGAGCTATCGAGACGGCGGCTGCTATCTACGCCGGCGTCGAAGCCGCCAGGAAGGACATCTCTTTTATTCCGGTGTACCAATGCTGCGAGCATCTGAACCGCGCGCTCGTCATCGAAGAAGAGGCGGCGCGCCGGTATGGTCTGGAGGTCGTGCACGCTGTACCCGTTCCTAGAGCGGGAGGGTCCATGGCCGCGTACGCTTTCGGACGGTTCGACAAGCCATGCCTGGCAGAGTCGGTTGCGGCCCATGCGGGTATAGACATCGGAGACACGTTTATCGGCATGCATCTCAAGAGGGTTGCCGTGCCCGTGCGGCCATCCATCCGTTCGATCGGGGAAGCGCATGTCACGATGGCGATTACAAGACCTAAGCTTATCGGGGGCGCCAGGGCGGTATACGAACCGCAGACGGGCCTGAACGCCGAGCAAACGGCGCATCATTGCGAATAATAAAGACAATCACTTTATCTTAGGAGGAATCATCGTAATGGAAAATCTACGCAAACAAGATCCTGAAGTGTTAAGAGCGCTTGGCCTGGAGCTGCAACGCCAACGCGACAACATCGAACTCATCGCGTCCGAGAACATCGTCAGCGAAGCCGTGCTTGAAGCCATGGGCTCCGTCCTGACGAACAAATACGCGGAAGGTTACCCGGGCAAGCGCTACTACGGCGGCTGCGAGCATGTCGACATCGTCGAGGATCTGGCCCGCGATCGCGCCAAGGAACTGTTTGGCGCAGAACACGCGAACGTGCAGCCTCACTCCGGAGCGCAAGCGAACATGGCCGTATATTTGGCGGCTCTTCAGCCTGGCGACACGGTGCTTGGCATGAACCTTGCCCATGGCGGCCACTTGACGCACGGCAGCCCGGTCAATGCTTCCGGCTTGCTGTATAACTTCGTGGCTTACGGCGTGCAAGAGGATTCCTTCACGATCGATTACGAAGAAGTTCGCAAGCTGGCGTTCAAGCATCGTCCGCGCATGCTGGTTGCCGGCGCGAGCGCGTACCCGCGCGTCATCGATTTCGAGAAGCTCGGCCAAATCGCGAACGAAGTCGGAGCGCTCTTCATGGTCGACATGGCTCATATCGCAGGCCTCGTTGCGGCAGGATTGCATCCGAGCCCGGTACCGCATGCCCACTTCGTAACGACTACGACGCACAAGACGCTTCGCGGTCCTCGCGGCGGCATGATTCTGTGCCGCAAGCCGTGGGCGGCCGCAATCGACAAGGCCGTATTCCCTGGTTCCCAGGGCGGCCCGCTGATGCACATCATCGCGGCCAAAGCCGTGGCGTTCGGCGAAGCGCTTAAGCCCGAGTTCAAGCAATACGCCCAAAACGTGGTGAAAAACGCGAAGGTATTGTCCGAGGAGCTGCTCTCCAAAGGCATCAACATCGTATCCGGCGGCACGGACAACCACCTCATGCTGATC
>JAQSXN010000237.1 GCA_029256665.1 Paenibacillus sp. | reverse complement strand
AGACTTCATAATGCAAAGCTTTCGGAAAGGAGGAATAACGAAATATGGATTTTTTCTCGGTCGAGTTTTTCACCGCTTTAATGACCATCGTATTCATCGACCTTATATTGGCCGGGGATAACGCCATCGTCATAGGACTTGCGGCCGCCAAGCTGCCCAAGCACCAACAGAAGCAGGCCGTTATCTGGGGCACGGTAGGCGCCGTGGGCATTCGCGTTATCGCTACGCTGCTGGTCGTTTATCTGCTTGACGTGCCTTGGCTTAATCTAGCCGGCGGATTATTGCTGGTATGGATCGCGTACAAGCTGCTGATTCAGGAAGAAAGCCACGATAACATTAAAGCGGGCAACACGCTCTGGCAATCGATCCGTACGATCATCATCGCCGACGCGGCTATGGGCATTGACAACGTCATTGCGGTAGCGGGCGCCGCTAAAGGCACCGGGCATGGAGATCACGAGCTGATCCTCGTCATCCTCGGTCTGCTGATCAGTATTCCGGTCGTCGTATGGGGCAGCACGCTGTTCATCAAGCTGATCAACAAATTCGGCTGGATCGTCTACATCGGATCCGCCGTGCTCGCTTATACGGCAGCCAAGATGATTACGCACGAGAAGATGTTCGATGGCTTCTTGGAAGACAACAAAGCGATTTACTGGTCGTTTATCATCGTCGTCGTCATCCTTACAGTGGCGGCCGGATACTTAACGAACAAACGAAATCAGGCCAAATTGGCCAAGAAGCAAGAAAGCAGCGGAGCCCATTAAGGGCTCGCTGCTTTTTTTCTTTTCCTGAGTTTGGATGCCGAACATTAGAGGATGGCCTAGAACCAGTCGTCTTCGCCGGTTTTCTCCGGAACGGCCGGACCATGCGGATACAGCTTCATGACTTCCGTGTCCCGCACTGCCGTCTCGATCATGGCGTCCAGCCCCGAAAGACCGGCCTCCATGCGCTCCACGACGCGCAGATTGGGATTGATGCTCGGCGATTTCGGCAAGAACAGCGTGCAGCAGTCCTCGTAAGGCAATATCGATGTCCCGTACGTCCCGATTCGGTTCGCGATGTCGATGATCTCCTGCTTGTCCATCATGATCAAAGGTTTGATGAGCGGCAGCTTCGCCGCCCGTCCGATGACGTTCATGCTCGATAGCGTCTGGCTGGCCACCTGGCCAAGGCTTTCGCCCGTCACGATGCCGCCCGCGCCGCTCAGCTCCGCGATCCGCTCCGTTATGCGCAGCATCGCTCTGCGCATCAGCGTTATGATCAGATGCTCCTGCCCTGCCCCCGCAAGCGTCGTCTGGATCTCCGTGAACGGAACCAAGTGCAGCTTCATCGAAACGCCGCTGAAATAAGTGAGCCTGCGCGCCAGCTCGACCACCTTGTCCTTCGCCTGCTCGCTCGTATACGGATAGCTGTGGAAATGCACCGCCTCGAGTTCAAGCCCTTTGCGCATCGCCATCCAGCCCGCGACCGGGCTGTCGATTCCGCCGGACAGCAGCAGGAGCGCCTTCCCGTTGGAGCCGAACGGGAAACCTCCTACGGCTTGCACGACTTCGCAGAACACGTAGGTCGACTCCTCTTGGATGTCGACCTTCAGCTCGACCTCGGGATTGCGCACGTCGACGCTCAGGTCGGGGAACGCCCTAAGGATATGGGCGCCCACCAGATGATTCATTTCGTGGGAGCTATGCGGGAATCCCTTCCACGCGCGCTTGACGCTGACCTTAAACGTCTTGGGCGGCTTGCCAAGCGCGTTCATCACCGTCATGGCCGCGGCGCGGATCGCTTCCAGCTCCGTCTCCGAGCTTCTGACGGGGCTGAGCGACACCAATCCGAACAGCTCCTTGAGACGAGCCGCGATCGGCTCCCACGGCAAGCCGTTTAGTTTAACGTACAATCTCCCGAACGTTTTCCAATACGTAATGCCTTCATAGCCGGACAGCGCGTTTTTCACTTGCTGCAGCATTTTTTTCTCGAACTGGTTCCGGTTCCTGCCCTTCATCGTCAGGTCCCCGTACCTCAACACGATCTGATCGAAAATCAACGGCCCGTGCTCCTCTCCAGCGGCTTCAATTGCTTTATAATATCGCGAAGCGCCGCAATCAACAAGTCGACGTCCGCATCCCGGTGTTCGTCGCCGAAGCTGATTCGCAAGCCGCCGGAAGCGACCGGTCCGCCGGCTCCGATGGCAAGCAGCACCCGGCTCGGTTTATTGTCCTTGGACGAGCAGGCGGACTGCGTGGAAGCGATTATCCCATGCTGCTCCAACATATGCAGGATGACCTCCGGTTTCATGCCGGCATACGAAAAGTTCACGATATGCGGCGCTAAAGGAGCGCTTCCGTTTAGCGTCAGCTCCGGCGTCAGCTCTGCAAATTGCCTCAGCTTGGCTTGCAGCTCCGCCATGACCTTACCGCGGGAGGGTATGCCTTCCACGGCCAGTCTGATCGCTTTCGCGGACGCGACGATGCCCGCCACGTTTTCCGTGCCCGCGCGCATCCCTTTCTCGTGCGAGCCTCCGGAAGCCAGCGACTGCAGTTGCACCCCGTCCCGTACGTAGAGAAACCCCACGCCCCGCGTACCGCCGAACTTATGGGCGGATGCCGACAATAGGTCGATGCCCCACCCTTCGATATCGACGGCCATTTTGCCGAGACTCTGCACCGCATCGACATGGAACAGCACTTTGGGATAATCGCGAAGCAGCTCGCCGATTTCCCGGATCGGCTGCACCGTTCCGATCTCGTTATTGACGTGCATGACGCTCACGAGTACGGTATCCTTGGTCAGCGCTGCTTTGACGTCTTCTACGCGGACATGCCCCGAGCTTGCGACCGGAAGCAAGGTCACGGTATAGCCTTCTCCCTCCAGTTGCTTGACCGCCTCCAGAACGGAGGAATGCTCGATGCAGGTCGTGACGATATGGCGGCCCCGCTCCCGATAGTGGCGAGCCGCCCCCTTGATGGCCAAATTGTTGGACTCCGTGCCTCCCGAAGTGAACAGCCAGCTTCCGCCGCTCGTGCCTAACTGCGCTGCCACCTGCGCGCGCGCCCGTTCCAGCAGCTTGGCCGCCTCCGCGCCTAATCCGTGCAAGGAGGACGGATTGGCGTAAGCCTTCAGCATGACCTCCATCGCGGTTCGGGCCACGTCCTCGTAAGGGGGCGTCGATGCGCAGTGATCGAAGTAGATGATTTTTTCTATCATTCTCGGGCCTCCTGTCTCATGAGAAAAGGGGACCCGCGTTGCTTCGCGCTAAGGCTAGCCGAAGTAACCGTGATCCCCGAATACGTTTTTTTAAAGCTTTGCTCCCTGCACTTTCGCGACGTAACGCTGCGTCTCCTGCGGCAGCTCGGATAACCTGGCAAGCAGCTCTTCGTTCGTCCGGATGCCCAGCCTGTCGATCCGGCCCGGACCCGCGTTGTACGCGGCCAGCGCAACCGCCTCGTTGCCGTCATATTTGCGCAGCATCAGCGACAAGTAACGCGTGCCGCCTTCGATATTCTGGACCGGGTCGAAGGAATCCGTCACGCCGAGCCCTCTAGCCGTTCCGTCCATCAGCTGCATGAGTCCCTTGGCTCCGGCATGGGATTCCGCTAAAGGTCTGAACCCCGACTCCGTCGCGATGACCGCTTCGATCAACGAGCCGTCGACGCCGTACTTGGCCGATGCTTCGGCAATGAGGCCGGCAAACGGCGCAGCCGCCTCGGAGAAGCCGTGGCCGCTCGCCTGGGCGCTCACGTCCGCCCAAGTCCCGTTGCCGTCAAGAACGCCGAAGGAGGCGACCTGCGCCCATAGCTGATCCGACCAGACGGGAGGCATCCCGCTCCCTTCGGACGTTCCAGCGTCGCTGTTGCCAAGCTGGGCCGACAGAATCGCGTCGAACACCGTCTCCCCGGACCGGTCGGCCGGTTTCTTGGCGGCGCCGCCAAAGCTTAAGGAAGGCGCGAGCTGCGCCTGAATTAATGATTTTAACGTTCTGGGATCTATACTCACGGTTGTTTCCCCCTAAATAAGCGTATACGCGGTTACATGAGTATTATCGGTTACCATTGTACATGTTTTTAGCTCTTTCTGCTAGGGCGCGCTGCGGTTCGTTTCATCCGTGACCGTCTTGCCCGCATCTTCGGCTTTCCACTTCCCGTTAATCCACGTAATGGCGAACGAGATGGCGCCGAGGACAAGCAGCATGGCCGCCTTATAAAGCGCATCGTGTCCGTCCAGATCCATGAAGATGGCTTTGACGGCTACCAGCACCAGCACGACGGAACCGAACCACCTGAACGTCCGTTCCCGGTAATAGGCGCCCCACAGAATGAGAAGCAGCGCATAGCAGCCCCATACCAGCGATAATGTCAGATCCTTATAGACGCCTGGCGCGTTCGGCACGTATTCCGTAAAAATATTTTGGATCTGCCTGGTCATCAATCCGCCCACGATCAAATGGGAGAGAAGCGCGAATACCCGCGACATCGCCTTGGCCATCATGTCCGATGCGCCCGGCAGTCTAAGCGCTCTCGAGTAGTAAAAGCCAAGCGCGGCGAGGGCGGTCCAAGCCATCGCTCCCCAGTTCAGAAACGGAATGTACACGCCGAACCATTCGCCCCGCGGCGTCGTCCACGTGACCGCGTACCAGTACACGCCCAGATATAACCAAACGATCGATGCGATCAGGACGGCCGCGTACCACCGTTTGACGTGGCCAATGCCCGTAAGCAGCGCGATATATCCGATCCACATGAGAACATTGAAGAGCGCCCCGTCTCCCAGGCTGTTAAGCGACATGAGCATCAGAAGCGCGCCGGCCAGCATAAACGCGACGGCCGGTACGGTCAACGCCTTGCCCAGCCGGTAAGCCGCGAAGCCCGAAGCGGCATAGACGGCTCCCATGCTCGCGATAATGTACCCGTACGCGACTTCGCCCTGCCAGATGAATTGCGCCCATACGCCGAACAACAAACCGTTCAGGACGTTCAGGTATAAATCGACGCCGTCGAAGCTCATCTTGCTCTTCCACGATGCGAGGAGCAGCGCGAAGGTATAGAAGAGATAAGCGGCGATCGCGTAACGGATCGGCATGCTCCACAAGCCTTGCGTGGAAGGCGAGAAGTGCAGGAAGTACACCGCGTAGAGCAGCCAGGTTCCCGCGAAAGCCGCGATGCGCAGCTCGATCCAGCCTTTGGCGATGCTGAGGTAGAAAAAGGCGATGTTAATGACCAGCGCGTATAGAAAAAGCGTGAATACCGAGTCCCAGTCGGGACGGAGCAGCAGAGGCGCCAACAAGCCCCCCGCCAATGCGATGTTCGTCAGCATCCGCGAGCCGAACCGGTGCGCGTAAGCGAGCAGCCCCGCGGTGACGGCCGTCATGCCAAGCAGGACGAGCGTCGGCTCCCACATGTCGTAGTAGATGCCGGCGAATGAAAACGTGGCGTACATGACGCAAGCTCCGATGCCGAGCAAGATCTGTCCCGTCATCCCGAACTTCGGCTTGAGCGACAATCTCCCTCCTCCGATCGCGAAGGCGATGCCCGCGGCGAGTCCGATGCCGATCTTCATTTCGTTCGTGATCCAGCTTTTGTCGATCGAGTACTGAAATAACGTAATAAACGCGGCAATGACGAACAAAGCTCCCAGCAGCGAAGTCCAGTGGGTTTTCATCAAATCTTTCATCACGATTGCCTCCTGTGCGTCCTGTGGACGAAATGGATCATGCCGTATAACGCTAGACACATCGCGGCGGCTACTAGCTCCAGCTGCAGCAAATACCAGGGCCATGGCACCAACGCGTCAAGCAGCGAATTCGTTGCGGGTTTGCGGGCCAAAAACATGAAATTGGTGGTCCCCGTGACCATGTTGGTTATTGCGGCCGGAATAGCTAGCGCGTTCAGCCAAAGCAGCGCGCCGAACGCGGACTTCAGCGTCGGGCGATAACGCTCTACGGCAACCAAGTAAGAAGCCGCCATCATAATACCGATATGCGCGACGAAGAAATGAAAGTATCGAAATTCCGGGAACGGCTCCGTCAGATTGGGCGTGATCATGGCTTGCAGCGCCCCTAGAACGCCTAAAAACGTAACGACCGGGTATAGCCGTTTGCCAGCAAACAGAAGCATGACGGCCGACAAGAGCAGCGTCATGCTGCAAAGCTGGAACGGAAGCGAGGAAGCCCCCCAGCCGTCTTCCAAGACGTATGAGAGCTGGAGCGAAGCTTCGCAAGCGATCAGCACCGCAGCAAGGCCGATGCGGAAGAAGCGCCCCGCCTTTTCTTCTCTCAGCTTCCTGCGACCTGCCGCAACGGCCGTTATGGCGGCGAGCATGGCGGCAAGCGCGGCGAAATGGGATATCGAGAACATCTCGAACATAGATTGCATCGCCTCCACGAATCTTTTAGTACCAGGCCTTATGAAAATCTTACCTTTTTTGCG
>JAQSXN010000236.1 GCA_029256665.1 Paenibacillus sp. | reverse complement strand
GCGGCGAGAACGATGCTGCAGTAACGGCAGTCAAGGTCGTGCGCGATTCGCGGCTGCATTCGCAGGGCTACCGGTTAGAATGGGACGGAGAAGCGTTGACCGTCGGTTGCAGCAATGTACATGGACTCCATTATGCGGTCGTCGCGCTGGAGCAAATGATGGAGCGGCGCGGACGGAGCTGGGACGGCTTCTATATCGAGGATGAGCCGGACATTCCCGTTCGCGGCGTCATGCTCGACATCGGCCGGAACAAAATCCCGCGGATGGAGACGCTTCGCGGGCTGATCGATACGATGTACGGCTTGAAGCTGAACCATCTACAGTTCTATATCGAAGGGTTCGCGTTCGATTATGCGCCGTACCGGGAATCGTTTCCGGAGGCGACGCCGATTACCGCCGAACAATTCCGGGAGCTGGACCTCTATGCAAGGGAGCGGTTCATCGACTTGGTCCCGAACCAGAATTGCCTCGGCCATATGGGACCATGGCTGGCGAAGCCGGAGTTCCGCGAGCTGGCGGAGCATCCGGACGGGATGCCGACGCCGGTAGCCTACAAGCTGCCGCCGCTGACGCTGGATCCGACGGACGAGCGGTCGATCGGACTTGTCCGCAATATGTTTGGCGAGCTGCTTCCCAACTTCTCCTCCGAATACGCCAATATCAACATGGACGAGCCGTTCGGACTGGGCACGGGACGAAGCAAGCCTCGCGCCGATGAGATCGGCACGGGACGTCTCTATTTGGAATTCGCGGAGAAGGTGTTTGACGTCGTGCGGGAACATGGCAAGCGGATTCTGATGTGGGGCGATATCGTGACGAAGCATGAAGAGATTATCCCATTGCTGCCCAAAGACGTTACGGTGCTGGACTGGAATTACGAAAGCCATACGTCGTTCGAGGCCCATTGCAAGCTGCTATCGGAGAATGGCGTGCCGTTCTACGTCTGTCCGGGCAGCAGCGGCTGGGCGTCGATTACCGGCCGAACGGAAAACATGCTCGCCAATATCGAGGATGCCGCAAGGAATGGGCTTGCGTATGGAGCCGGCGGTTTGATCGTGACCGATTGGGGCGACTCCGGACATTGGCAGACGTTGGTAACGGGTTATCCCGCTTATGCCTACGCGGCGGGCGTTGCCTGGGGCTTGGCGGACAACGAAGGACGCCGCGACTTGCTGGAGCTATACGTAACGGAGCGCATGCTGCAAGATCGCTCGGGTATCGGCGGCGGGCTGTTGCTGGAGCTGGGACGTTATGAACGGTTTGAACGGAGCACGCTCGAGAACATGACGTACGCGAACTATCTGCTGAACCGGAATTTAACTTCGCGCGAGCAGTTGGAGGCGGAAACGAACCGAATGATCCAATTGCTTGTCGTCATCGGCGGCAGAGGCATTCCGTTTGAGCTCGACTACCGCTACGATGAGATGTTGGCATGGCTCGCGGAGCGCGAAGAAGAGCTTGCGGGGCTGAAGCTGGGGGCTTTGCCGGATGGGGAAACGGCGGTAGCCGAGCTGGCCAACGCGATACGGCTGATCCGCCACGCCTCCGGTCTGCATCGGTATATTTTTCGTATCGGATTGGAGGACACGAAAGCCGAGCTTTCGTGGCTTCGTTTGCTCAAAGAAGAGCTGGCGTTCGCCATCGGGGAGTTCGAGCGGCTATGGCGGCTTCGCAATCGAGAAGGCGGACTCGCGGCCAGCACGGCCAACTTGTATCGACTGCTCGGCCAATACGAGGAGCGGATCGCCGAGCTGGCTGCAGAGTAGGCGTTTGCGCGAATTGGCGGTGTCCGGGAGATGTTCCTGGCATCGCCATTTTTATTGGTTGTCCATTGAATGAGATCGAAATTTCGATTATATGAGCTTGGTGGCTGCGTGACTCTCCCAATGTGATCGAAATTTCGACTGTGCGAGGTTCCGGACGCGCTGTGGTTAAGGATTGTGTGAAATGTAACATACGAATGGCGCGGCCACAACAAACAAGGCTCCGTCCCGCATCGTCACAATCATGACGATGCGGGACGGAGCCTTTGTATTACACTTGCAAAGCCGTCCGCCCGATGGCGTCGAGGCGACGCTTGGCTTCGGCGTATACGTCGGCTGGAAGCGGGCCTTTGGCCGCATAGCGGACGTTGTCCGCCAGGTGTTCGACGCTCTTGGTGCCGACGATCGTCGTCGTCATGGAAGGGTGGCTGAGCGTGAACCGCAGCAGAAAACCCGTCCGCTGCTCGCCATGCTCCAGCAATTCGTCCAATTTCGCATCTTCCCATGCGCTCCATCGCTCCGACGAGCCGCGTCCGACGCCGGGTTCGCCTTGGCCGACGCCGCCGCGCACGATAACGCCGGCGCCGGCTTCCGCGGCTCTGTCGATCCAGCCTTCATGCTCGCGCTCCAGCGCCGAATAAGGCAGTTGGAACGTATCGAACGAACCCCATTCTACATAAGCGGGCAGATGAGGCAAATAAGAGGATACGCCGATATGTCCCACTTTGCCGCTGGCCTTAATTTCTTTCAGCACCTCGACCAGCGCTCCCTCTTCGGCCTGCCGAACCGTCGGTCCGTGCAATTGCAGGATATCGATGTAGTCCGTTCGCATCCGGGAAAGGCTGCCGTCGATGTTGCGCATCAGATTGTCGCGCGTCCATTCGTGGGTCACCTCGTCGTGATCGCCGCAATCCGCGACTTTGCATCCGCATTTCGTCGCCAGCACGAATTCCTGCCGACGATGGCTGAGAAAACGGCCGATCAACTCCTCGCTGCGACCGTAATCGTAAGAAGTGTCGATCAGGTTAATGCCCGAATCGAGTACCGCATTCAACACGCGTGCCGCTTCCGCGTCCTCGATAGGTCGTCCGCTCCAGACGCGGGGTCCGCGAATTTCCATCGCCCCGTAGCTAAGCTTGGTAACGGCCAGCCCTGTTCGTCCTAATATCGCCTTCTCCATCGTCCCAGCTCCTCCCCCTTCGCCGTCGCTCCTTGGCTGCGACGGCCGTTGCCTTCTATTGTACAAGGAATCGATAAGGACAGGAAGAGTTTGGAAGGCTCATTTTTACATCCATTCTCACCGCGGGACCGGATCGTCAGTCTCTCCCCGCAGCAAACGGATCTCGTGGGCGTACGGGGGATTTACGTATTTGCGTTCGCCAATCGACGGCGTTTCAAGCAGCTTGGGCACGCCAAGAAGCTGCGGATGATGGACGACGTAACGCAAAGCTTCGAGGCCGATATGGCCGCGACCGATATTTTCGTGCCGATCCTTGCGAGATCCGCGCGGATTCTTGGAATCGTTGATATGGAGCACTTTAAGCCGGTCCAAACCAATGCATCTGTCGAATTCGTCCAATACGCCGTCAAAGTCGTGCGGCACATCGTAGCCGGCATCGTGGATATGGCACGTATCCAGGCATACGGAGAGTCTGTCGTTATAAGCCACGCCGTCGATGATGGCAGCCAATTCCTCGAAGGTAGCCCCGCATTCGCTGCCCTTTCCGGCCATCGTCTCCAAACTAACCTGCACGATGCCGCTCCCGGTCAATACCTCGTTTAAACCTTCGATTATCCTCGCTATACCGGCGGCCGTTCCCGCTCCGACATGGGACCCGGGATGCAGGACGATCTGGGTCGATCCAAGCGCTTCCGTTCGTTCGATCTCCGACTGCAGAAACCCGATGCCGTGCTCGAACACCCGAGGGGAAGCCGTATTGCCGAGATTGATAATAAAGGGAGCATGCACGACGATATTCGAGATGCCGTGTTCCCGCATATGCGCATGGCCCTCATCGATCTTCAGGGCATGAATCGGCTTGCGGAGCGTATTGTGCGGAGCTCCGGTATAGATTAGAAACGTGTTGGCCCCGTAAGAGGCGGCTTCCTTGCTGGCTCGCAGCAGCATATCCTTGCCGGACATGGATACATGCGATCCGATAAGCAGCGTCATGATGAACCGTCTCCTTCCATAGATATCGCCGAGGGTACAGCGGCGCCATGAGTTATATTCTGGTTATTATGGCTGTTCTCGCGAATACATATAGCCTAAATGCACTTTACGGACCGCGGGAAGCGCTAGGGGGAATTTGCATGAAGCTTGATCTGGGATGCGGCTCCCGCAAGCATCCGGGATTTCTCGGAATGGACGCCCCGAGATTCCCGTCAACCAGCCTAACGTCACGGGCATCAAATAGGCTTCGGTCACGAGCGCGAACGTCGGCGATACGATCAACTACACGGTCGTCGCCGCCAATAGCGGCAATTATCCGGGTTCCGCCTTATTGACGGACGTCATTCCGGGCCAGCGCCAATCTGTACGACAACGAATAAAAGCAGGCGGTCCCGCCAGTCGGGATGCCTGCTTTTTTCTTGTTTATCTGCCTTGCCGATCTTGCGTCATTCTCGGAAAATGGCCGCCACCATCACTTCGCGTACAGGCGTTTTTGTTCCGTTAAATTAACCGTTATGTTAACTAAAATGGATGTAAAGTTTTTAATTGACAAGATGCAAGGTCATATTACATAATGAGTGTGAATTATATGAATGAATACATTAAACATTAATCATTTGATTAATTAATTGGAGGAGATTGTATATGGCAAGCGTATACCGTTCGGAGCATCCGAGACCGCAGTTTATGAGAGACGACTGGATTAACCTTAACGGGGAGTGGGAATTCGCGTTCGACGACTTGGATAAGGGAACGGCGGAAGGCTGGCATTCCGGCAGCAAGGCGCTGCCGCTGCGCATTCAAGTGCCGTTCGCATTCCAGAGCAAACTCAGCGGAATCGCCGATCCCGCCGTCCATGACACGGTATGGTACCGCCGGACCCTCGATATCCCGGCAAGCTTCGGTGGCAAACGCGCGATCCTGCATTTCGGCGCCGTGGATTACGATGCGTCGGTCTGGGTTAACGGCGTGCTCGTCGCCACTCACCAAGGCGGGCATACGCCGTTCCATGCCGATATTACGGATGCGCTGCAAGAGAACGACAATACGGTTGTCGTCAAGGCGGTCGACTACAGCCGCGACGTGACGCTGCCGCGCGGCAAACAATATTGGCTCGACGAATCCGCTTCGATTTTCTATACGCGCACGACGGGCATCTGGCAGACGGTATGGATGGAGGCAGTCGCTCCCGTACATATCGACCGCGTCCGGATGATTCCGGACATCGACCGCAACGGCATCGAGGTGCGCGCTTTCTTGAAGGGCGGAGCGGCCGGACGCGGTCTCAAGCTTAAGGTGGAAGTATCGTTCGAAGGCGAAGCCGTCACCGAAGAAAGTTATCTTGTCGTCGAGGATCAATGCACGCGCGTCATCGGCTTGCCCGACCAATACGATCGCGGATCGAACAGATGGTGGAGCCCGGAGAAACCGCGTCTGTACGATATCAAGTTTAGTCTGCTCGAAGGCGATTCCGTCATCGATCAAGCCTCCGGCTATTTCGGCATGCGCAAGGTGTCCATCGAAGACGGCAAGTTATGTCTCAATAACCGTCCGTTCTTTAGCAAGATGGTGCTGGATCAAGGGTACTTCCCGGATGGCAATCTGACGCCGCCGAGCGACGAAGCGATCCGCAGGGACGTGGAACTGGCCAAAGCGATGGGCTTTAACGGCGCGCGCAAGCACCAGAAGCTGGAGGATCCCCGTTACCTGTACTGGTGCGACAAGCTGGGCTTGGTCGTGTGGAGCGAAGCGGCCAACGCCTACCAGTTCACGGAGGACTACGTGCAGAAGTTTACCAAAGAATGGATAGCTTCCGTGGAGCGCGACGCCAACCATCCTTGCATCATCGCTTGGGTCCCGCTGAACGAAAGCTGGGGCGTGCCGAACATCCAAGTCGACAAACAGCAGCAGGACCACGCGATGGCGATGTATTATTTGACCAAATCGCTTGACCCGACCCGTCCGGTCGTATCCAATGACGGTTGGGAGCTGGTGAAGACGGATCTGTTCAACATTCACGACTACGAGTGGAGACGCGAAGTGCTGGAGGAGCGTTACAGCTCTGCGGAGAACGCCGTTAGCGCTATGCCGGCCAACCGCAGACTAGCGGTAGACGGCTATCCGTACGCCGGACAGCCGATCTTGCTTACCGAGTTCGGCGGCATTTCCTACAAGAAAAGCGATTGGGAGGGCTGGGGATATTCCGGCGCCGACAACGACGAGGATTTCGAGCAGAAGCTGCGCGCGGTCATTCAACCGTTCCATGGCGCGGGCTGCGTCGTGCAGGGTTACTGCTACACGCAATTGACGGATGTCGAGCAGGAAATTAACGGCTTGCTGACTTACGATCGCGTGCCCAAGCTTCCATTGGAGCTGATCAAGGCGATCAACGAAGGGAAGTAGCGCGGCGTAGCGTCGCCTAGCCTGCCGCAGCCCGAAAAAATCGGGCTGCAGGCACCAAAAGCGTCGCCTGGCCTGCCGCAGCCCGAAAAAATCGGGCT
>JAQSXN010000235.1 GCA_029256665.1 Paenibacillus sp. | reverse complement strand
CGATAGCCGAGCTCCCTCGTCATCCAGAACGAGCGGCCGTCCATCTCCGACATGCAAAGCGACGACGTCGTTGCCGCTGCTATAAGCGACGCGATCTGCTCCTGCAGCCTCCCGGATTCCGTCCAACGGGGTTACCCGATAGGACAGCGTTCCCGAGTACCAATCGCGATAGACGACGTCGCCCAGCGGTCCGATGACGGCTATCCGTTCGTTCGATCGACGGGATAACGGGAGCAGCTTGCCGCCTTCTTGAACCGCGTCGTTCTTGAGCAGCACGATCGACTCCGTCGCGGCCCGGCGCGACAAAGCCGCATGCTCGGGCGCGTTCAGCTTCGATTCCGGCACGTTCGCGTAAGGATTGTCGCCGTCTTGATCGAATTCGCCAAGCCGGATTCTTACGCCAAACGTGTTTTGCAGCGCCTCGTCGAGATCACCCTCGGCCAGCAGCCCTTCGTCGAGCGCCTCGCGGATCGCGGCACAGCTCTTCTCTTTATCGTCCGTAATGCTGTCAATGCCCGCCTTGATCGCATGGGCGACCGCTTCTTTATAAGTAGAGTAGTAGCGGTGGTCGTTGACGATGCCGAGCAGGTCGCCCGCGTCGCTGACGATGAAGCCGTCCATGCCCCATTCCTCTTTCACGACCTTCCTGACGTCCTCGTGCAGAATGGTAGGCGTGCCGTTGACGGAATTGTACGAAGTCATCATCGACTTCGCTCCGCCCTTGACGAACGCCGGCTTAAACGCGGCCTGGTAATACTCTTTCATGTTCCGGGGATCGATGCTCGCGGAGCAGCTGCCCCGGTTAATTTCGTTATTATTCCCGATAAAATGCTTTAACGTCGCCACCGTCTTATAAATTCTCGGATGGTCTCCTTGAAGTCCCTGCACGAGCGCCGCGGTCAACTCGCCCGTCAGAACGGGATCCTCGCCGTACGCTTCCTCCGTTCTTCCCCAGCGCGGGTCGCGCTCCATGTCGACCGTCGGCGCCCACAGCGTCAAACCGTTCACTTCGGGATTTCGTTGGTAGAACACTCTCGCCTCGTCGCCGATCGCGGAGCCGATCTCTTTCATAAGCTCCGGGTTCCAGGTGCAGCCGAGGCCGATCGGCTGAGGGAACGAGGTCACCTCGCCCAGCCAAGCCATGCCGTGAGCCGCCTCCGTGCCATGCTTGTAGGCGCTAATGCCTAACCGTTCGATGGCAGGCTGATATTGCACCATGGATTCGATTTTCTCGTCGAGCGTAAAGCGGGATACCAGATCCGCGGCGCGCGCTTTCGGTTCAAGTTCCGTATTCAAATATGGTAACAAGGTGGATGGATTCATATTCGTTCCCCTTTCGTAATTGCCGTTGCCGAATTTCTCGTTTATTTATCGATCGCCGTTACGAAGAACGACTGTCCTGCTTCGGTATCGAGCTGCCCGCTCCAATCAAGCTCGCTGCCTTCTTCGGTCCGCAGAGCGTATCGTCGGTCGTCGCCGTTTATCGCGATCGCCAGCTTGGAGCCGTAGAGCGATCTGAACGTAGCCGTCCAGAGCTTCCCTTCGCTCCACGTCATGTCGATAACGAATCCGCCCCGGGCGACAAGCCCGCTTACGCTGCCCGCAGGCCAAGCTGCCGGAAGGGCCGGGAGCAGCCGTACCGTACCGCCGTGGCTTTGCACCAACAGCTCGGCCATGCCCGCCGTTCCCCCGAAATTGCCGTCGATCTGGAACGGCGGATGATTGTCTAGCAGGTTGGGCAGCGTCGAACGCGACAACAGCGTACGGATGAACCCGTATGCCCCGTCTCCGTCTCCGAGCCTGGCGTACAGATTAATGAGCCATGCGCAGCTCCAGCCCGTGTGGCCGCCGCCGCTGCTTATCCGTTTGTCCAGCGTCCGTCTCGCGGCTTCGGCAAGCTCCGGCGTTCCAGCCGGCGTGATGGAATCGCTTGGGAACAATCCGTACAGATGCGAGACATGGCGATGCCCCGGCTCATGCTCGGGAAGCGGGTCTCCCCACTCCCGTACCGTTCCTTCCGGCGAGATCGCCGGCGCGGGCAATCGTTCGGCCGCCGCCTGGATGTCTTGAAGCAGCTTGCGTTCCTCCGCGTCCCGATGCGCAGCGCCGAGTAGCTCGGCCGCTTCCAAACAATGGCCGAACAGCTCCCGAATGAGCGAGATGTCCATCTCGGACGAGCGCGACACGCTGGCGGGAACGCCTTCATCTGTCAAAAATTTATTTTCCGGCGAAGTCGAAGGAGTCGTGCCTAACCTGCCATCCTCCTGTTCCTGCAGCCAGTCGAGGCAGAACAGAGCCGCTTCACGCATGATCGGGTAACCCTCGCGCTCCAAATAATCTAGATCGGGGCGGTGGAGAAAACGCTCCCAACAATGCCGCGCGAGCCACGCTCCCCCCATCGGCCAGAACGCCCAGCTGGGATGTCCGCCGGACGGACTGGACATTCGCCATAGATCGATATTGTGATGGGCCGTCCATCCCCGGCAGCCGTAATGGATCGCCGCCGTCCGCGTTCCCGTCTCGCTGACCTCCCGGACCATCTGCAAGAGCGGCTCATGGCATTCGCCCAAATTACAGGATTCCGCCGGCCAATAGTTCATCTGGACGTTAATATTCGACGTGTAATTGCTGTTCCATGGCGGCTGGACATGCTCGTTCCAGATGCCCTGCAAATTCGCGGGTTGCGTGCCGGGCCTCGAGCTTGAGATCAGCAAGTATCGCCCGTAATCAAAATACAGCGCCTCCAACTCCTCGTCCCTGCCGCCTTGCTTATAATTCGCGAGCCGCTCGTTCGTCGGCCGGCTCTCGCTGGCGGAAGCATTGGCGCCGTTCGCCTGTTGCGTGAGCTTGCCGATTGTTTCATTGCTGCTTCGTATTGTCGTGACAGCTACCGTACCGTGCGTAGCTTCGGACTCGTTGCAGGCAGAACCGCTACCCAGCCGCAGCGACACTCGCCGGAACAACGAGCGGTAATCGGCGACATGGCGTTCGCGAAGCGCTTCGTAACCCGTGCTTCGGACCCGGCTGAGCGTTTCTTCATTGCGGGCTTCAAGCTCCTCGGGATCCTGTCCCGGCTCCTTGTCGAAACCCTTGAAGCTGCTGCATGCGACTAGACGCAGCTCGCAATACCCCGCGCCGGCGACCTGTATCGTCATCCGATCGTCATCTAGCGTAATCGTCCCGTCCGTGATCGCGTCCAGCCTGGCCTGGAACCGAATGCCTCGGCCTGCCTCATATTGCACGGCTCTGGGGTGATCGCCGTGATAATTGTCCGCGATGTGGGTAGGACACGAGCCTTCTAGCCGAATCGCCGCCGTCCGAGCATCGAGCGCCGTCGTCGACGATAGCGCTCGATGGGGACTCCTTAATCCGATCGATAACGTCAACGCGCCTGGAGTCGACGCCTCATACCGGCACACGAGCATTCCGTCCGGCGCGCTCACCCAGGTTTCGCGGCTGTACCGAACATCCTCTGACACGAATCGTACCGATGCCGTCGCCGAATCGATGTCCAGCCCGCGACGATAATCGGTTACGCAAGACGTTTGAACCGCCTGGCCGTTCTCCGCTCGTTGCTCGATCCATAAATCGCCTAACGGTTGATACGCCTGGGAGTTGACGCCGAGCATGCGGCTCCCGATTAGCTCCTCCGCTTCCGCATATCGTGCTTCTGCAAGCAGCTCCCGCGCGCGTTTCAAATACCTTAACGCCTCATAATTGTTTGTGTCGCGCGGGAAGCCGGACCATAACGTATCCTCGTTGAGCTGCAGCCGCTCCAAGCCAATCCCGCCGAATATCATCGCGCCCAGCCGGCCATTGCCGATGGGCAGCGCCTCGTTCCAATCGGCTGCCGGCTCCCCGTACCAAAGCATTAATTCCGGGCTCTCGGCGTAGCCGCCATCTCCGTCTCCCATTTCACAGCTCCTCCTCTGCCATTCGGCACCGTCTTTTCCCCTTTCGCGACTGTCCGCCAGCCATTCCCCGTCTGCCGTCGTCTCAACCTTGCTTCTCCGTCAACACTCCTTATCGTCCATCATATCGAACGCCTCTCTCCCGCGAAACCGCTTCAATTCCATACAAAATCATATGGAAATTAGACATGCGGTCAAATGCGTCGGAATATTAAAGGACATCGAAAGCGCTAATGGTCGAAAACCATGGCAAAACTAAAAATAACGGACCGGTGAGACGTTATTCAACCGATTTGCCCTCCAATAGAGCTCAAATCGCCAATTAACTCCTCACATGTCCGTTACTTCTTAGGCTTGATTCGAATTCGGCAAAATTACGCCTCCCGTGTCGGTTAGAAGGCGGACCCAAACGGATAAAGTACCGCGGCGGGATCGCCTATTCGCTTCTTATTCCGGCTGCATGCGCACGACGAAGCTTGTTCGACCGTCGCCCGCCGGCACCGAAACGATACCGCTCGCGACGGATGCATCCGTGCCTTCTACGATCGCCAGATTGCCGAATCCCGCTACCTCGAACGTCAACTCCTTGCCGGCCGATCGGTCGACCTGCACGGTAATTTCCCCGCCGTTTCTTGTCGTTACGGCGGTTAATACGGTACTGCCGCCTCCGGCGCATACGACGGCGGTCGCCGAGCCGCCATCCTGGGGCGCGTACAGCTTCAGCTTTACGCCGTTCGCATAATCGTAGTCCGGACGGCTATCGTTCGCTCCGATCGCAAGGAGCGTGTTCGGGCGGACGAAGAGCGGCAGACTCATAAAGCCATGCGTCTCCTTGCGCCACGAACCGCCTTCCGCGGTCTCTCCTGTAAGCAGATGCGTCCAAGTGCCCGCCGGCAAATAATACGTCACGCGGCCGTCCTCGTTAAAGATCGGCGCCACAAGCAAGCTGTCGCCAAGCATATATTGACGGTCCAGCAGCTCGGAGGTCGGATCTTCGGGGAACTCCAGCACCATGGCCCGCATCGAAGGAACGCCTTCTTCCGTCGCCTGAACGGCCGTGCGGTACAAATACGGCATAAGCGAGCATTTCAGCTTGGTAAAGAATCTCGTGACGTCCACCGCTTCCGTATCGTATGCCCAAGGCACCCGGTACGACTTGCTGCCGTGCAGCCTGCTGTGGCTGGACAGAAGTCCGAAGGCCAACCAGCGCTTGAATACGTGAGTCGGAGCGGTGTTCTCGAAGCCGCCGATGTCGTGGCTCCAGAATCCGAAGCCGGACAACCCGAGCGATAGGCCGCCGCGCAGGCTTTCCGCCATCGACTCGTAGTCCGCGTAACAATCTCCGCCCCAGTGAACCGGGAACTTCTGTCCGCCGGCCGTAGCCGAGCGGGCAAACACGGCCGCTTCGCCTTTGCCTAGCTTCTCTACCAACACGTCGAACACGACTTTGTTATAGAGCTGCGTGTAGTAGTTATGCATCTTGTGCGAATCGGAACCGTCATGATAGACGACATCCGTCGGAATCCGCTCGCCGAAGTCCGTCTTGAAGCTGTCGACGCCCATATCGACCAGCTCGCGCAGGTAAGAGGCGTACCATTCGCATGCCGCGGGATTCGTAAAGTCGACCAATGCCATGCCCGGCTGCCACAGATCCCACTGCCATACGTCGCCGTTCGGACGTTTGACGAGATAGCCGTTTTGGCGGCCTTCCTCGAACAGCCTGGAACGCTGGGCGATGTAAGGATTGATCCAGACGCAAACCTTCAGCCCCTTATCCTTGAGACGCTTCAGCATGCCGACCGGATCCGGGAAAACGCGCTCGTCCCACTGGAAGTCCGTCCAATGGAATTCCCGCATCCAGAAGCAGTCGAAGTGGAACACGTGCAGCGGCAGATCGCGCTCCGCCATGCCGTCCACGAACGACATGACCGTCGCTTCGTCGTAGTCGGTCGTGAACGACGTCGTCAGCCACAGCCCGAACGACCAGGACGGAGGAAGCGCGGGCTTGCCGGTCAAATCCGTATAGCGTCCCAGCACCTGCTTCATGCTCGGACCATCCACGATAAAGTAGCTCAACGATTCGCCTTCCACGCTGAACTGCACCTTCTTCACCTTCTCCGATGCGACCTCCAGCGAGACAAGCTCCGGATGGTTGATAAAGACGCCGTACCCTTTATTGGTCATGTAGAAAGGAATGTTTTTGTACGATTGCTCGGAGCTTGTTCCTCCGTCCTTGTTCCAGAGATCGACGACTTGCCCGTTCTTGACGAAAGGCGTGAATCGTTCGCCGAGGCCGTATACCCATTCTCCTACGCCAAGATCAAGCTCCTCGCGCATGTACGCCTTGCCGTCGGCGCTGGACTTCACATAAGCCATCGACTTCTGCGCGCTGCCCGTCAAACGTTCGCCGCCGCGGTAGAAGTCGACGCGCCACTCCTCGCCCTTGCGTATGCGCACGCTGAGGCTGCCGCTAGTCAGTGTCGCCTCCCGATCGTTCTCCTCAATGACGCCGTGACCGCTCTCGTTCGTCAATTCGAACGCGG
>JAQSXN010000234.1 GCA_029256665.1 Paenibacillus sp. | reverse complement strand
TCCTCGCGCTGCATGCCAACAATAAACACAAACTCGTTTAAGTCCACGGCATGATGGATAAGCATGCCGTTCAAGCCCGCCAATTCGAAACGCTCCCAGATGATGTTCTTCACGGCATAATAGAGCAGGTCATTCTCGCCCGCTTCGAAGGAATAGTGAGGTAGCGCAAACGGCTTCACTTGCAAGACAACCGCCGAGAAGAACCTGCTGCATTGTTCCAATCGAACAAGCTCTTCATGGTTATAGGCGGGTTCGCCCAGTTGAATGAAACGCGTCAGCTCCCGCCGGCGTTCTTGCTCCCTGCTTGATTCCGCAAGCGATTGAAGCTTGGCCATAACGTTAGCCTTGGCTCCTTCCTTCTCCAGCCTATCGATAATCTCGGACAAGGATTCGTGGAGCTGCTCGTCTTCAAGCGGCTTAAGCAAATAATGTTTGACCCCATAGCGCATTGCCTGCTTCGCGTATTCGAAATCATCATAGCCGCTGACCACGATAAACTCGGTGTCCGGCAGGATCTCCTTCACCTCGCGAATGAACGTAAGCCCGTTCATCCCCGGCATCTGGATATCCGTTATGACGAGCTGCGGCTGCAAGGAACGGACGAGTTCAAGACCCGCCAGACCGTCCGAGGCTTCGCCGCTTATCGTAACGGGCAACCCGGTTCGCCTCACTTTGTGCACGATACCCTGCCTAATAATCGGTTCGTCGTCAATGATGATGGTCTGCATGTCCCGCTTCCTCCTCTGGCAATTGTCGATGAATTCGCACCGTAAACGTCGTACCGCGCTCCTCGCTGCTCGTAAAATCCAACCCGAACCCTTCACCGTACACCATCTGGATTCGGGATTGCACATTGAGGAGTCCGATCGACGATTGTTCGAGGTTATGCTCGCCGCTCCTGAGTCCCGCGGACAGCAGCTTGCTTAGCCACGCTTGCTTCTCGGAGTCGATGGGACAACCGTTGTTCCACACTTTGACTTCAATCTCGCCTTGGTCGCCGGCCATCGCTTCAATGCGCACGACGCCTCCTTCCACGCAAGGCCCGATGCCATGGAGGATGCTGTTCTCTACCAATGGCTGGAAGAGCAGTTTCGGTATAGGCACGGTCTCGAGTCCGGGCTCTAAATAAATGGAATAATCCAACCTGGCGTCGAACCGGATTTTTTGAATGGACAAGTACAAACGAATTTGGGCGATTTCCGCTTCTAAAGTGGAGATCGCCTGTCCGCTTATGTTGTAGCGGAACATCTTCGCGAGCGACCGGCTAATCGCGGATACGCGGCCGTCGCCGTCCATAGAGGACAAGCTGTCGATAATACCTAATGTATTGTAAAGAAAATGAGGATTGATCTGGGATTGCAGCGCCTTGATTTCCGCGTCCTTCTTGACGAGCTCCGTCTCGTAAACCTTCATGATCAACCGATTAATCTCTTTCGCCATACGGTTGAACGAGGTGCTCAAATAGCCGATCTCATCCTTGCTTCTGACAGGCAAATTAATGGCGTAGTTGCCGACTTCAATGGACTTCATCCCTTTGCTAAGCTCCTTGAGCGGAGTCATCGTCCTCGAGGAGAGAAAACTAGCAAGCAGCATGGCAACGAGAAGGATTAAAGCTCCGATCACGACGGTCCGATTCGTGAAATCCTTCACCGGCTTCATGAGCGTTTCGGTCGGGTACTTGGACAGGAGCATCCAATCTGTACCGGTCAGCTTCTGATATACAATTAGATAATGATCCGAACCATCCTCGGAATAGAAGAATCCGTTCGTTCCGCCGCTCTTGATCTTGTCCAGCTCGTCTTCGTTCAGCGCGACGCTCCCGGCGGATTCCCGATTCGACGAATATACGACTCCGCCGTCCAAGGTCCGTACGATTGAAGTAAAGTTGCTTCCCTCTCCCTCGACATCCTTCAGCCATTGACCGAGCGACACGGGCGACATCTCGTACATCATAACGCCGATCGTCGGCCCCGGAGAGGAAAGCGATATATTGCGGATGGCTTGCACGAAGATTATCGTATGTTCGAAATCGGGAATATGGCTTGCGATTCGGGCAGGCACCCATATCCCTTTGCCGTTCTGGTCGAGGGCGATATCGACTAACCGTTCCCGCTCGCTTGGCACCGAGTCCAGAAACGAAGTGCCTACCCGCGTGCTGAAGCCATCCAGTTGCATGACATTGACGGAGGTCATAATGGGATTATCGTTAATGAATTGTATAAATTTGCTTTGGTAATAACTGAGCGCGTCGGGATCTTGCCCCATACCGAGGACGAATTGCTGAAATTCCGCGTCGCCGAAGTAATTCCATGCAAAAGCTTTGGTATTGCCCATATACGAATTGAGAGTTGCCGAGGATTGCTGGGTAAGCCGCTTCATGTTATCGACGGACTGCTTCCTCAAATCTCCGGCCGTAAGGAAGTAGAAATCCGCAATGAGCACCGTAACGGTCAACACGATGATGAAAAAGAAGGATAACAACGTTTGCCGATACATCGTGCTTCGGAAATAACGGAATGGAGCGAGCAGCCATGTTACCGCTTTCATAATGCGCCTCCTTTAGACAATCCAGACATTTGCCGCACGTTTTATTGTAACATCCGCAATCCAAATGAGAAAACCTCTATCGAAGCCTCCCGAAGATGAGCGACCGCGTTTAGAGGTTGGTTTTATCGCCAAATAGAATTTCGGTATTCGAGATATCGAAAACTATGGATTCCAGAACAGATGGCAGGATTCGCCGCCGTCTACCGTTATGGTCGTTCCCGTGATGAACGCGGCCCGGTCGCTTGCCAGGAAAGCGACGGTCTCGCCGATCTCGGAAGCTTCGGCTATGCGGCCAAGCGGAATATTCCTTGCCATTTCGCGTTCCTGATTCGCTCTCTCCTCCGGCGGCGTCTTCGCCAGTCTTGCCTCATCCTGCAGATTGCGCGTCTTGCCGGGCAGCACCGTGTTGACTCGAACGCCGTACGGCGCCGCCTCCAGCGCCAAAGACCTCGACATCGCCATCATGCCGCCTTTGGCTGCCGCATAGACGGAAGCCCCGGGAAGCGTCTGCAGCGCATGGATGGATGATATATTAACGATTGCTCCGCCGCCTCTGCTCTTCATATGCGGGAGAACCTTCTGAATGCCGAGGAAATGTCCCCTTAAGTCGGTAGCCATAACGCGGTCCCAGTCCTCCACGGCAACTTGTTCAATCTTCCGATAATAATGGGTTCCCACATTATTGACCCAGACGTCGATCGCGCCCCATCGCGCAAGCGATTCATCCATGACGCGCTGTATATCCTGAGGATTCGCTACATCCGTCCGAAGGAACAGGATTCGATTCTTGTCTTCCGTTAGCTTCTCGGCGGTTTGCCTGCCCAGTTCCTCGTTCCAATCCGCGATGACGACGCGGCATCCCTCGCGAAGCAGCACCTCGGCGATCCCTTTGCCGATGCCGCCCGCCGCCCCCGTTACGACCGCAACCCGATTATGCATGACGCCATCCCCTTCATTCGTAGGTTTACCAATCCGCAACGGAACCGTCGTCGGCATGGAACCATCTTGGCGTGTCCCAATCTCCGTCGTACAGCTTGTCTTGCAATGCGTCCTCGTCCACTTCGATGCCGAGTCCCGGCCCCGTCGGAATATCCAGGTAACCGTCCTTGACGACGAACGGCCGCTTCAAATAGCCTTCGCCCAGACTCGCGTGCTCCTGGGCCAGGAAGTTCGGCACGTTCGCCGAGAGCTGCACGCTCGCGGCCAGATTGATCGGCCCGAGCGGGTTATGGGGCGCGAAGCCCGCATAGTAGACCTCCGCCATCGCCGCGATCTTTTTCCCTTCCATAATGCCGCCGCAATGCGCAAGATCGGGCTGAACGATAGCCGCCGCCTGCTTCTCCAGCACCTCGCGGAACGCCCACTTCGTGAACAGCCGTTCCCCCGTCGCGATGGGCAACGTCGTGGATCGCGCGATCATCGCCAGCGTATCGACGTTCTCGGGCAGGCAAGGCTCTTCGATAAACACGGGCTGGAACCGCTCCAGCTCCTTGATCAGCCGGACGGCCAATGCCGGACTAATCCGACCGTGAAAGTCGATGCCGAGATCGCAATCATATCCGATGGCATCGCGAATCGCTTCGATTCGCTCGACCTGCTTGTTGATCCAGCCCGGCGTCTCCATGACATGGGCCATCGCCTCGATGCCCGTCTTCATCATCGTAAACCCCATCCCGCGCCACTGCTTGGCGTTGGCGTACGTTTCTTCGGCGTAGCTGCCTCCGACGCCCTTGTACATTCGGATCCGGCTCCGCACAGCGCCGCCAAGCAGCTGATAGACCGGCACGTTCAAGGACTTGCCCAATATATCCCACATGGCTTGCTCCAGGCCGCTGATCGCGCTGGTCAGAATCGGCCCTCCGCGGTAGAAGGTGCCGCGGTACATGGCTTGCCACAAATGTTCGATTCGTCTCGGGTCTTGCCCGATCAAATGGGGCTCGAGTTCCCTGACGGCCATCGCGACCGTTCGCGAACGTCCCTCCACGACCGCCTCGCCCCAGCCGACGAGCCCTTCGTCGGTGGACATCTTCAGAAAGCTGAATCTCGGGCGGACATGGAAAATTTCGATTTTGGATATTTTCACGGAAATGATGTCCTCCTCTTGGAGTGATCCGGTTATACATTCATTCTACTTCGCGGCGTAATGGTCACCTATGAGATATTCATCCGATTTCCATGAAAATATTAAGATGTTTGCGCGCGCGCAAACAACCGCTCCGACTCTGACGGGCAGAATCGAAACGGTTGCGCCTTCTTATTCTTTGCTTGATAGCTTCGTTACTTGATTACTTTCACGGTGATGACCGGGCTGGAGGTGCTGCCGGCATCGTTAACGAGCTCGCCGCGGTATTGATAACTCCCTTTGGCGCGTCCCGTCAGCGGGACGGTCGCCGATTGGGCTTGCGGCGTGCGCGCTTCCAGCTGTTCCGTGTGGATGAGCACGCCGTTCTCGTACAGATTAAACGTTGTTCCGGGCGTCCCCCACCACATGTTCATGGCTACGCCAAAGCTTCCGTCGCCATCCCAATTGTTATGCGAGAGCACCGGAGCGCCCGGATTGGCATGGCTGACGGTTACGGTCAGCTCCCTGCTCGTCGTCGTGCCGAACGAATTCGTCAGCTCCGCGCGGTAACGGTACGCGCCGTTCTGCTTTCCTTGAACGAACGTGGCCGCGGTTTGCCGATTCGGCGAGTCGTCGGTCAACGTTTGCGTATCGATGAGGACGTCGTTTTCATACAGCTTGTAGATTGTTCCATTGTTGCCGTACCACAGATTCATCGTCACCTTGTAGCTGCCGTCGAGCAGTCCGTGATCGTGACCGTTATCGTGGGACAGAACGGGAGCGCCGGGCGCATCCGTAGCCTTTGGCGTCTCGACAACCGGGCTCGCGACAAGCTGCACGTTATTGTAAACCTTGGTATCCGCCCAATACGGCAGGTTTTTGTCGACCCAGCTCATGTACTGATCGCGTTTGCCGTCGCCGTTGACGTCGTCGTTGGCGCTTGCGTTGAAGCCGATCGTTTGCCCTATTTCCGGAACAAGCGCCGTGTACGGAACGGCGAGCTCCGCGATATAGCCGCCTTCCGCGGGCAGGACGGCGCTCCGGACCGTGTTCAGATCAAGACCCGTCGCGGTGGACTTCGTGTTGGCGATGTCGACTCTCGCTTGGTAGTCGCCGACTCCTCTTGCCCCGTTCTTCGCGTTAAGCTCGTCGACCCATACTTCGACGGAGTCGTTATGTTCGTTCGTGGCTAGCGCGAACGGCGTCGCGTCCGTCATCTCGAACAAATAATAGAGCGCATCTTCGTCCCACAGAATGCGGACCGTGCCGGTGGAGCCTTGCGCCGTCGTATCCATCCGCAGCGCCGTCGAATGCTGCCACGAGGAATCGATGGCGCCGTCAATGTCAGGCGTTCCTTTAACCGCAACGTATTCGCTGCCCTCTCCGCCGCCTCCCGGCGTTCCGTTCTCCATATCGCTTACGACCGTCGCGCCCGTTGCCAAGTTGGAGAAGGGATGTTTGCCGGAGCCCGTCACCGTATTCCCCGCGAACGTGTAAGAACCGATGACGGTACTGACCAGACTGATGCCGTACCCTTGCGGATTCGTAATTACGTTGTCCAGAATCTCCGCGTTGGCTACCGCGGAGCCCACGACCAGGATACCGCTGTCCGTCGAGCCGAAGATGCTGTTCCGCTCGATGACCGCTTCGTCGATGCTCGGGTTCTTATACGTGGCCTGGAGCCTGATGCCTCCCTTCTCCGGAACGGATCCGTTCAAGCTGTCGCGGTAAATGGAGTTGCCTGCGACATGCAGGTTCCGCACGGTATACGTTTTGTAGCTGCCTTCTGAAGCGATAAATACGCCTGCCCCGCCGGTCAGCGCGATTCGGTTATCCTCCACCGTCACGTTCTCGCCGCCGGA
>JAQSXN010000233.1 GCA_029256665.1 Paenibacillus sp. | reverse complement strand
TGAATGAGGAAGCCGACAAGGACGGCTACCCAGTGCCCGCTCTCCATCGTTTCGAGAAGATTGCTGGGGTACAAATAAAAGATGACGCCGACGTGGACCAGGATATACAAGGTCGCAACCTGCCAGGATTTAACCATTCTGCTTGCTCCTCGGCTTCATGACGTGGAGATAAGGGATGCCATAGGTCGTGAGACTGGCCATATAGGCGCATACGAGAAAAAGCCCGGCGAGCAACCCGATAATGCCATAGACGGCGGAAAGGATGACCAGCACATATTTGAAAAGCCTGATCGTTACCGAATTGTGAAAACCTACAACCGCGGAGGTCGCGATCGTCGTCGCGGCAAGGATGATGATCAGAAGATTGCTTACCAGCTTCGCGCTTACGACGGCTTGGCCCAATATGATGCCTCCGACCATTGTCAACGTGGGACCAATACTCTTGGGCAGCCTGATGCTGGCTTCCAGGGTCAGCTCCAAGATGACCAGCAGAAGCAACGTTTCTACCAGCGACGGGTAGGGCACGTCGATGCGGCTCTTGGCGATGCTCATGGCGAGCTCGATGCGAAGCACGTCGGGATTAACGGAAACGAGTGCTACGTATAGGCCGGGAATCAGCATGTTCATCAATACGCCGGTCACGCGGAGGAGACGAACCAAATACATAAAGACGGTAGGAAAGCTGCGATCGTTCTCCACGGCGAACATGTCCCAAACGAGGCTCGGCATAATGATGGCAAACGGCATCCGGTCAAGAAACAGAACGACTTTTCCTTTACACAGCGCGTTCTCCGCTTCTTGCGGAAGCTCGGAAGTATTGAATTTCGTGACGAGCGACCACTTGGAGAAGCCGAGGGCGAGCGAGAGCTGTTGCAGATTATGGATGTCCATGCCGCTATTCTTCTGGAGCATCGAAATGATATTGTCCCGCAAGGAGATGTCGACGACGTCGTCGCTCCACATCAGGATGAGCCGCTTCTGCTGGGCGGTGCCGAGCACATAGGAGTGGATCTGCAAATGCTCCGAGGCCACATGGCTTCTGACGAGCCCGATATTGGTGTCGATATCCTCCGTGAACGCGCTGGTCGGTCCCCGCAGCACATTCTCGGAAGTGGGAGGCTCGATAGAGCGGGACAGGACACGGGAAACAGGCGCGATGATGACGATCGCGTCAACGGCTTCGAACCTGACGACAAGCTCCCCGCGCAGCAGAGCCGAGATCAGCTTATCTTCGGAAGGATGATGCTCGATGCTGCCCAAATTGGTCATGACTTGCTCGATGGACAGACCCGTACTTCGATCCTGATGCGCTTGATGATGAATATGGTTAAGCGTGATCGATAAATCGATAAGCGACGACAGACCGAGAAGCTCGACTTCAAGGTCGGATAACATCAATCGCTGGTATCGCAAATCCACATTTCGGCGCGCTCTCTCTTTCAGGTTTTGCATGATCGTCATGGCAGGCACCTCATCGATGTTTTCTTCCATTATTTCCATAGATGTCGGATCAGCATACTACCTGCTAAGGATAACGCAGAGAGGCTGCCTCCGGGTCGACGAACGACCTGTAGAGACAGCCTCTTGAATTGGAGAAGGAGTCTAAAAAATGCGATGCGCCCAACCGTTCAGCTTGGCGAACGCTTCCGCGAAATAATAATCGCCGTAGATCAACGAGACGTTTACGTTCTGTCCTGCCGGCTTATGACCGGTGCCCTCGACAAGAATCGCTTCATGCTCCGGCCGATCCCAAGTCGCGTACCGCTCAGCAAGCGAATGGAGAATCCGCTCCGCGGCATTCGCATAGATGCGGCGCTCGTCCGCCGGCACGAGATCCGCCAGTTCAAGCAATCCGGAAGCGGCGATCGCGCCGGCGGACGTGTCGCGTTCTTCGGCTTCGATCGGATGGGCGCGGAAGTCCCAATGCGGGACATGGTCATCCGGCAGCGAAGCGATGAAATAATGAGACACTCGTTTGGCCGCGTTCAGATAGCGGAGTTCGCCCGTGCAACGGAATGCGATGGCGAGACCGTGCAGCGCCCATGCGTTGCCCCGGCTCCAGGAGGATGTGCCGGACAGCCCCTGGCCGCCAAGCTGCTCGATAAATTCGCCCGACTCCGGATTGAACGACAGAATGTGGCATACCGAGCCGTCGTCGCGAATGGCGTATTTCAGAAACGTGTCGGCATGCTTCATCGCGATATGTTTGTAGCGCGGATCTCCGGTCGCGCGGCTTGCCCAGAACAGCAGCGGAATGTTCATCATGCAGTCGACGATCGCCCAGCCGACGGCGTTGTCGGTATTCCATGCGCGGATGAAGCCGCCTTCGAGATTAAAGCGTCCGGCCAAGTAATTGGCCGCCTCCAGGCCGATGCGCAGTCCTTCTTTGTCGCCGGTCAGCTCGTATTTGATAACGGCGGTGGGGAGGAATTGGAAGCCTACGTCGTGATGCAAGCCGATGGGATGCTCCGCGAAGCAGCGCTCCAGCTTGGCATCCCACTCCCATGCCGCATCCTTAAAGGATTGTTTCCCGGATACGTCGTACATCAGCCATAGTAACCCCGGCCAGAAGCCGGATGTCCACCAGTTGTGGGCAAGATCGTCGTATTTGCCGTCCTCTCTGGCGACATGGGGAGATTTGTCCCCGATCTGTCCGATCATCGTTTCGACTTTATTGGTCAGCTTGTTCATCATGTCAGTCTTATATGCGGTATCCAATGCTTGTCAGCCTCCTAGAGTGCGATTCGTTTGCAAGAACCTATTGCTAGTATATCGCCTGACAAGGAGACAAAGTTGCTGTACAATGAGTAAAAATGTTGCTATATTGACATCGATAACTTTTGGCAACGGAGTTGAACGGCATGAAGGATATGTTGTATCAGTCGCTTAATCCGCAGGGGAAGCCGTTTTTGTGGTCGCATCGGTTATGGCGGGAGCTGCCGTTCGATGGCTTCTATCACTGGCATTGGGGCTTCGAGATGCTGCTCGTGCATCAGGGGAGGGGCGTCGTCATCGTCAATCAGAAGACGTACGAGCTGGCTCCGGGCAAGCTCTTTTATTTTCTGCCTTACCAGCTCCACAAGGTGTATGCGGACATCAGCGCCGAGCGGCCCTACGAACGAAGCGTATTTCATTTTGATCCTGCGTCCATGGAACGATTCATGGCCCCGTTTACTCACTTGCGGGATGCCTTCACCCGCATGCGAAAGGGGCTGGAGGCGGATCAGGAGCTGGATCTATCGGCTTATTGGGACGAAGCGGAGGGAGCGGCCGACGCCTTCCAGTCGGGCATGGAGGCAAGCGGGTCGGGAAGCGGGGAGGAGGAACAGGCGGCGTTGTATTTGATGGGGATGTTGTCCGTCATCGGACGTTGCGTGCGCCAGCCTGCCCCTGATGCTCCGGATGACGCAAGCAAGCCGATCATCCGGCATTCCGACGAAGTCATGTCCTGGATCGAACGCCACTACGCCGAGCCGTTCCGGTTGGATAAGCTGGCCGCCGAGCTGCATATGTCGGGCGCTTATCTATCCCGGTTGTTCAGGCAAGAGACGGGGAGCAGCATCACGGGGTATTTGGCCGCGCTGCGCATACAGCAAGCCTGCAACCTGCTGCGGTCCGGCAGCCAATCCGTCGAGTGGATCGGGGCGCAGGTCGGACTGCCGAATGCCTCGTATTTTATCCATTTGTTCAAACGCATGATGGGCGTGTCTCCGCATCAATACAGACTCAAGCTCTAGAGGGCGGCTGTTATGGCCGCCGCTTGAGCCGGAAATGGACAACCGCGCTATAATGTAGCTTTTCGGCGCGAGGATTGAACGCCATCTGATGCGATACGCTGTGCACGTCCAGCATCAGAGCTCTATTGATCTCGATGGAGCGCTCGATTAGCGTTTCCAGCGTCATAAGGTCGGCCGCTTCGAAAAACTCGATTTTCGTCTCCAGCAAATCCAAACTGAATTCCATTGAAATAACCTCCTCGGACCAAAAGTTGTGAACACTTGTCGAACTCTATTGTAACGTATGCGCGTTCCGGTATCCAACACGAATCCGATTGTGATACGATAGGGGGAATTATGAAGGGAGGGTTGGCTTATGGGCAACGTGCCTGCTTCCGTATGGATCTTCTCGGCGATCATTATCGCGCTTGTAACCTGGGTTACTCTCTGGGTAACCAAGAAAGCATACTCCAAGAAATGGGATGACGCTGACAAATAGATGCAAGGCCGGGATAGGCCGGACGAAAAATCGACCGGCCTAACGGAATGTAGAGATAAGAAAAACCTTTCGCCGTAAGCGAAAGGTTCTTTGCGTTCAATATGTATGTATGCCTTTAAAATTCATAAAATGGTCGGGACGACACGATTTGAACATGCGACCCCCTGGTCCCAAACCAGGTGCTCTACCAAGCTGAGCTACGTCCCGGGGTAAAGATGGTGCCGTCGAGAGGACTTGAACCCCCAACCTACTGATTACAAGTCAGTTGCTCTACCAGTTGAGCTACAACGGCACGTTATCTATCGCCTTACATGCTTGGCACAAGACATATTATTGCACAAAACCTTTTTTCAATGCAAGCCATTTTTTGAAGTTCTAATTTTCAGATAATGAAGCCGGGAGGAGGCCTCCGTTCAAGCCGGAAACCATGCCTGCGCCAGCTTGCGCACCCCTTCCGTCAACTTCTCCTCGTCCATTCCTCCAAATCCGAGCATGACGAATTGCCGCGCTTCTTCATTCGGCTCGTTCCAATGTTTGGCTGCGGCAAATAAAAGACACCCTCTCTCCTCGCCAAGCCGGATTAATTCGTCCGCGCTTCGCCCCGGGACCCGAAGCAGAACGTGCATGCCGGAGCTGTCGCCAACGATTTCCACACGATCTCCCATATATTGGCGAATGGCCTCCGTAAGGGCGCGATATCTGGCATGATAGACCCGTCTCATCCGTCTGACGTGGCGTCCGTAATGGCCTTGCTTCATGAACAGCCACACCGCTTGCTGTAGCATGGGGGAGACGGAGCAGCTGTAAGCCTCTAGCTTGTCCCGCATCAAGGGTATGAATCCGCGAGGCATAATGACATAACTGAGCCGAACGCCGGGCAAAAAAGCTTTGGACAACGTGCCCATATAAATGACCCGATCATCCGCGTCAAGCGCCTTGAGCGACGGAATCGGCCGGCTGCCGTATCGAAATTCGCTGTCGTAGTCGTCTTCTAGAATAAGTCCGTCCTTGCCGGATGCCCACTTGAGCAATCGAAGCCGTTTCTCGATCGGCATGACCATGCCAAGCGGGAATTGATGCGACGGGGTGACGTAGGCCACGGCGGCATCCGATTGCTCCAGCTCGGCGACGTCGATGCCATCCTCCCTGATGGCGATAGACGTTACGTTGCAATCCATGCCGCTCAGCACCGTCCTGACGCCGTTGTAGCCGGGCTCCTCCATGGCGAACGGCAAGCGTCGCAGCTCCATGGCTTGCAGCAGCATGGATACGGCATATTGCGTCCCCGCGCAGATAAAGATTTGATCGGCGGCGCAGGACACTCCGCGGGACTGATATACGTATTCGGCAAGCGCCTGCCGCAGTCCCGGATGACCGAACCGGTCGCCGTATCCAAGAATATCGAATGGGGCGCTAGGCGCATATTCGGTTATCGCTTGCGAAAGGCAGGACTTCCAAAGGTCGAGCGGGAATCGGTCGAAGGCTATATCTCCATATCGGAACTCGTAGCGTTGCGCCTTCTCCCGTTGGATCAGGGATGAGCCATACGGCTGTTTGTTCAATAACGATAGAGATGTTTCCGAAACGGCTGCGGCTGGCGAGTGCCATAATTCTTCAATCGGCTGAATGAGGTACCCGCCGCGTTCCCTGCTCTCCACGTATCCTTCCGCGAGCAGTTGGCCGTAAGCGGCTTCCACGGTGTTTTTGCTAATCGACAGATGTTGGGCAAGCGCGCGTATCGCGGGAAGCTTGCCGCCGCTAGGAAGCTTGCCCGACTCGACGCTTTCGCGAATGTAGCGGTATAGCTGTACATACAAAGGGTCATCGAGCTTCTTGTCGAGATGCGGCGTAATGGATACGATCAATTTTCTGTCCCCTTTATAACTGACGTTTCTGTCACTTTTCATGATGACAGTTTGATTTTATAGTGACATTATCACAAATACGCTGTGCTTGGGAAGGGGATAAGGCAATGTTTACGATTCGGTTGAAAAAGAGATTGTGTACGGATCAGGAAAAGATCGAACGTTTTCTAAGGGAAGCGGAGACGGCTTACTTAGGGCTGGCGGATGGGAATGCGCCGTATGTCGTGCCGCTTAATTACGCGTGGCTGAACGGCTGCTTGTATTTTCACGGGGCGCAGGAGGGGCGCAAGATGGACATCATAAGGCGCAACCCGGAGGCTTGCGCGACGATCGGCGAATCGGGAGGGACGATTCCGCATCCCGTGCCGGCCAAAACGGACACGGCCTATATGAGCGTTAT
>JAQSXN010000232.1 GCA_029256665.1 Paenibacillus sp. | reverse complement strand
GGCCAGCTCGTCGAAAAAAGCGTGCCGATGGCGGAGATGCTGAGCGGCTGCATCTGCTGCAGCATGCGCGGCGACCTTGGCCTTGAGATGGACGGGCTGATCCGGCTGCACCGGCCGGATGCCATCGTCATCGAGGCGACGGGAGCGGCTCATCCCATGGAGCTGCTAGACGGCGTTACGGAAGCGGCCATGTATCACCCGATCGAGCTGAGGTCCGTCATCTCCGTCGTGGACGGCCCCCAGCTGCTTCAGCGGGGAAGGGACGGCAAAGGCCGCACGTTCAAGCTGATGCGAGACCAGATCCGCTGCGGCACGGCGCTGCTTCTTAACAAGTCGGATTTGCTCGCGCCGGATGAGCTGGTCGAAGCGCAGCAGCAACTGAGAGAGATGAACAGCTACGCGCCGATCATGCCGTGCGTTCGCTGCGATATCGCGGATTGGGCGTTGCTGACGGAGCCGGAGGCGGCACGGATTGCCGCGCTTGCGGCGGAACGGGGCGAATCGGGGATGGCCGCCGCCGCCGCCGCGGCTTCCGGCACCCACCATCATAGTCACAGTCATGTGATGTCGCTGACGCATTATTGGCGCGGTGCCGTGGACAGCGAAGCGTTCGAGCGTTTGTTGGACGGGCTGCCGGACAATATTTATCGTGCCAAGGGAATCCTGTCGTTCTCGGACACGTCTAGAGGCAGTCGGTTTTTGTTCCAGTACGCTTACAAGGAGTCGGATTACATCCGTATCGAGCCGCAGGGAGAGGTGCTCGACGTTGCGGTGTTTATCGGCGAGCATTTCTCCCGGGAAGAGCTGTTGATCAAGCTGAAGGAACTGGAAGAAGAGTCAAGTAACGCGTAATTTGTCGTAACATGTCTATTCGCCAAGCGGGTTGGTTAGAATAATCGGGATGGGATAGAGCGTGTAATCCCGACATACCAACGAGGGTAGAAAGGCGTGAGACGTTATGATGTTCAGAAAAGCATCGGTTGCGCTGGCGACCGCGCTGCTGCTAGGTTCCGCATATGGCATGACTCCCCTGGCGGCGGCCGAAGGCCCGCAGCCCGTTCAACAAGCGGAAGGAGAACGCGGCCATCATCAAGGCGAGTTGTCCCGCAAGGAATTCGAAGCTTACCGGTTGACGAAGCTGCGCGAGATGGCGACGTACTTCGGTCTTCAAACGGAAGGGAAATCGGCGGACCAGCTGAAGCAGGAGCTCAAGGAAGCGAGAAAAACAAATCCCGAAAAGTGGGAAGCGTTTAAAGCGGAGCATCATGCCAAGCGGCTGGAGCGTCTGCAGGAAATCGCCAAGGAGCACGGCATCGAGACGGACGGCAAGAGCGTGGAGCAGCTTCACGCCGAGCTGAAAAAAGCTCGCGGCGATCAGTGGCCGGGCCGCGGCAAAGATACCCGCAGAGAGCCGGCTCCATCCGCGACGGCAAGCCCGGCACCTAATCCGGCGCCAACGCCGGCCCCTACGTTGTCGCCGACCGAGGCTCCGACTCCGGCTCCGAAGCCGGACGGCAAACCCGATTCCAAGGGCGATTCTACCAAAGGCTCGAGCGACGCGGGCAAAGGCAACGTCGGCGGATCCCAGCAATCGAAGCCAAACAAATAACGGCGCGTCGAGCTCCGGAATCAAAGAAGACTCCCAATCCGCGATTGCCGCGGATTAGGAGTCTTTTGTCGTACCGGCACTTACGGTTCAGTCTCGTGTTAGATCGTCCACTGCGAATGGACGATGGCGCATACGTACCAGCCGCCTTGATGCTCCTCCAGGACGAGGATCAGGCTTTCCCAGTCCATCCCTTTAAACTCTTCGTCGAATCCGCTGAAGTGATAATCCACGGTATAGCTGCCGGGATATACGTCCTTGATGTTCGGTTCGGTATTGCCTTGCCCTAGAATCTTGTCGTAGCCGATCTGCTCGGCGTTTGCGAAGTCCTTGTCGTACACGAACTTCTTGTAATAGTCGCCGAACGTTAATTCGATCGGCTCGCCCGAGCCGTCGTACGAACCCCAAACATGTTTGGCGTCGTCGGTCTCTTCCGGAAACTCTTCGGCTGCGAAGGACACGGCCTTGTCCGCGTCGATATGCGCGTAGGGGGAGAACAAGACGCCTTTTGCCGGATGAATGTACGCCTTCAACCGTTCCGCATCGGATTCCTTAAGCGCTTCGATCGCGGCCGCGGCGGCGTCTCTTGGATTGTCGAACGGCTTGTATCGTTCTTCTTGATTGGTCTGATCCGTAGCGGCTGGCTTTTGGGTAGGCTGCTCGGAAGCGGTCGGCGGCGAAGTCGCGGAGTCGTCGGGACGTTCCGTGTTTCCGGACGCCGTGCAGCTTGCGAGCAGGAGTGTCATGATCGCGGTTAGGATCAACATCATCCGGCGGGCTGGCATGACGCATGCACCTCGTTTCGATCGCGATGGATCGGGATTTTTCGATTCTATTTATCTTTTAGACGGTTGCGACGGCTTGAAAGGTTGCAGCTTATGGCGGATAAACGGGTTGTATTCGCTACTCGAATTTGATACGATGGAAATTGTTAAGTAAAATTATTAACTAAACTTAAACGAGCCTCATAATGAAGCCTCTTCAAGGAGCGATAGGATGGCAACGATCAAGGACATCGCCGCGAAAGCGGGAGTATCCGCGGCAACGGTATCGCGCGTGCTCAACAACGATCCGTCGCTTGCCGTGGGCGAAGAGACGAGAAGTCGCATATTCGGCATTGCGGAGCAGCTGGCCTACAAGCCGTCGAGGCTCCGGAAGCTCAAGCAAGAGGAGCATCTGGCCAAGCAGCAGATCGGGCTGCTCATGTGGTCCTCCGTCGAGGACGAGCGCGACGATCCGTATTTCTCCTCCATCCGCCGCGGTATCGAGCTGCGCTGCGAGGAGCTCGGACTCTCGATCGCCAAGATCATGAGAGGGAGCAGCGGCGCGGAATTGACGCCTTGCCACGGATTGGACGGCTTGATCGCGGTCGGCTCGATCCGTCTCGACGATATTCTCGAGTTGTACGGGAACCCGGATCGAATCGTTTTGGTCAATCATCCTAACGCGCCGTCCGCCATGGATTCGGTAAAGTTGAACTTCGAAGCGGCCATAGACGATGCGCTGGCTTATCTTCAAGCGCTCGGCCATCGAAGGATCGCTTACGTCGGCGGCGAGGAAAGCATTCATCGGCTAACGGGCCTGGGCACGGACAGAGCCGAGCGGGCAACGGCGCACGATGCGCGGAGAAGCCGTTTCGCCGCCGTGTTGTCCGGACAGGGGATTTACCGCGCCGAATACGACCTGGTTTCCGAGTGGTCTTCGGGCGGCGGTTACGTCGGGATGCGGAAGCTGCTCGAGCTGGGAGACGGCGATCGGCCTACGGCGTGCCTAATGGGCAGCGATCCGATGGCGGTCGGCGCGCTCCGCGCTCTTAATGAAGCCGGATTATCCGTTCCGGGAGACATGTCGCTGATCGGCTTCGACGACATCGAAATCTCCGCTTACCTGAACCCGCCGCTTACGACCGTTAAGGCGTACACGGAGCTTATGGGACGGACGGGTGTCCAATTGCTGCTCGAGCGGCTGAACGGGCGCGAGGCGGCGATTCATGCAACGGTCAACACGGCATTCGTCGAGAGGGAAAGCTGCGGACGCTCCGCGGAAACATAATCGCGCCTATTCCTAGTTGTACCCATTCCGGCGCGCTTGCAAACGATTAAACATTGACATGGAGGTAATCCCATATGTTCATTAAGTACGACGAAAGCAATCGTATCTTCCATCTGCAATCCGGTGACGCAAGTTACGTATTGGGCGTAACGAAGCAAGGATATTTGGCCCATTATTACTGGGGTCGCAAAGTGCGCGGCACCGCGCTGAACAGGCTGCTCGAGCTGAAGGAGCGCTGTTCGTTTATCCCGAGCACGGATCTCGGGCAGAAGGAGCTTTCGCTCGACACGCTGCCGCAGGAATATCCTTCTTTCGGCAGCTCCGACTTCCGAACGCCGGCCTTCCAGGTCCAACTCGCCGACGGAACGACGGTTACCGAGCTCGTTTACGATTCGCATCGCGTCATTCCGGGTAAGCCGGGTCTTCCAGGTCTTCCAGGCGTGTACGCCGAGGACGCTTCGGAAGCCGAGACGCTGGAGATCGTGCTTAAGGATGCGCATTCCGGACTGCGCGTCACGTTGTCATACACGGTTTTCGAGCATCATAACGCTATCGCTCGGTCGGCCAACATCGGCAACGACAGCGGCTTGCCGATTCAGTTGCTTCGCGCGTACAGCGCAAGCTTCGACCTGCCCCATGATCGCTTCGAGATGCTGCAGTTGTCCGGCACATGGGTGCGCGAGCGTTATGTGCATAAGCGTAAGCTCGTCCCGGGCATGCAATCGGTCGAAAGCCGCCGCGGCTCGAGCAGCCACATGCAGAATCCGTTCATCGCCTTGCTCGGCGAAGGTTCAACGGAAACGCAGGGCGACGTCTACGGAGTCAGCCTCGTATACAGCGGAAGCTTCGCGGCCGGCGTCGAGGTGGACCAATTCCACACTTCGCGCGTGTTCGCGGGTTTGAACAGTTTCGACTTCAGCTGGCTGCTCGAGCCGGGCGAGTCGTTCCAAACGCCGGAGGCGATCCTCGTCTTCTCCGATGCCGGACTTGGCGGCATGTCGCGCGGCTATCATGACCTGTATCGCTCGAGACTGTGCAGAGGCGCGTTCCGCGATCAAGCCCGCCCGATCCTGATCAACAATTGGGAAGCGACCTACTTCAAGTTCAACGCCGACAAAATCGAAGACATCGCCCGCGCCGGCAAAGAGCTTGGCATCGAGCTGTTCGTCCTCGACGACGGCTGGTTCGGCAAACGCGATAGCGACAACTCGTCGCTCGGCGACTGGTTCGTCGATCGCAACAAGCTGCCGAACGGCCTTACGGATCTGGTTTCCCGCGTCAATTCGCTCGGCATGGAGTTCGGTCTATGGTTCGAGCCGGAGATGGTGTCGCCGGACAGCGAGCTCTACCGGCGCAACCCGGACTGGTGCCTGCACGTCGATGGACGCAGACGGACGCAAGCCCGTCAGCAGCACATCCTGGACATGTCCAGACAAGACGTGCAGGATTACATCGTGGAGTCGTTGTCGGCGATCCTGTCCAGCGCGCCGATCACGTACGTCAAGTGGGACATGAACCGCAACATGACGGAGATCGGCTCCGCGCTGCTTCCGGCCAATCGCCAGAGGGAGACGGCGCACCGCTACATGCTGGGCTTGTACTCCGTCTTGGAGCGGATTACGACGAGCTTCCCGCATATTCTGTTCGAAAGCTGCTCCGGCGGCGGCGGACGCTTCGATCCCGGCATGCTGTACTACATGCCGCAGACGTGGACGAGCGACAACTCCGATGCCGTCTCGCGTCTTAAGATCCAATACGGCACAAGCATCGTCTATCCGATCAGCACGATGGGCTCCCACGTATCGGCCGTGCCGAACCATCAGGTGGGCCGCATCACGTCGCTGGAGACCAGGGGCAACGTCGCGTTGTCCGGCAATTTCGGCTACGAGCTGGACCTGACGCAGTTTTCGGAAGAAGAGAAGGTTCAGGTAAAGGAACAGGTCGCCATCTACAAGAACATTCGCCATCTGGTGCAGTTCGGCGACTTCTACCGCTTGCTGAGTCCGTTCGAAGGCAACGAGACGGCTTGGATGTACGTGTCCAAGGACAAGTCGGAGGCGGCCGTTGTGTTCGTGTCCGTGCTGCAGGAGCCTAATCCGCCGCTCGACCGCTTCCGCCTGCAAGGTCTCGATCCGGCTGCCGACTACGTGCTGCAAGGCTCGGGCATCGCTTACGGCGGCGACGAGCTGATGTACGCGGGGCTTGCGACGCCTCAATTCAATAGCGACTTCGCGAGCAAGCTGTACCATTTCAAGAAAAGCGAATAACGAGTGAAGACGGAGCTGCGCCGAAAGGTTGCTGCTCCGTTTTTTTCGTGATCATTTATGAAACAAAAGGCTTGCGCTTGACGTAACGTCAAGCGTTAAGCTGAAACGGAAAGGAGTGGTGGATTTGGCCGAACAACATCCGGATCAAACGAACATCGAGGTCGCACGTCACGGAAAAACCTATACGATCGGCGCTTTCGCCCAAATAACGGGAACGACGGAACGGACGTTGCGCTTCTACGATCGAAAGGGTCTCCTGAAGCCGGGCGGTCGCAACGCGCAGGGACATCGCTATTATCAAGAGGAAGATCTGATCCGGCTTCAACAAATTTTGACGCTTAAATTTCTGGACTTTCCGCTGGGCGAGATCGGGGAGCATCTTGACGGTTCGGGCCGAAACCTTGCCGGAACGCTCGATCTGCAGCGCGGGATGCTTCTTCAAAAGAGGGAGCAGCTGGATAAGATGATCGGCGTGCTCGACCGAATGCGGGCGCTCTTGGACGGAGCCGGGAGGATCGACAGCTCGCTTTTGCTTTTTTTCATGCATTGCATTCAGAACGAAGAATCGCAGA
>JAQSXN010000231.1 GCA_029256665.1 Paenibacillus sp. | reverse complement strand
TCCGATCTGCGGGATATTATCGCCGTTATCCTGCTCGCCGTGCTGGTCGAGCTCCTGCTGCCGAACAAGGCGATGCAGCGATATGCCAGACTCGTTGTGGGTCTGTTCATCCTCCTCACGATCTTATCGCCCGTGCTCAGACTGTTCCAGGAAGATATCGGGCCTAAGCTCGACGCCGGCATTCGGATGTGGAGCGAACGTTCGGCCGATCGCAACGTGAAGATGCCGACGCTGGAGGAAATCGAGCGCAAGGCGGCCGAATTGACGGAGCAGCGAAATCGCGAAACGGCGAAATTAATGGAACGGACGCTGGAAGGCGGGATGCTGGCCGAGCTCAGAAAGACGAATGGCCGCGGCGTCGAGGATGTGGACGTGACGCTCGTCTGGGACGCCGACGCCAAGGAAGGCGAAGCGCCGGCTATCGGAGGCGTAACCGTCACGTTAAGGGCGCCGGAAGAGTCGGCTGCAGATGCGGGCAATGAGAACCGCGACGTAGAAGAAGTGCTTCCCGTCACCGTAGGCGTCGAAGTGGAGGCTTCCCCCGATGCGCGGACCGGCAAGTCGGAATCGCCGGACGGCGAAGAAGGATTCCGAGCCGTAAAGGGCAAGCCGGCAGCCGCGATCGAAGACGCCATCTATCAAGGCTGGGGGGTGCATAGAGATCGCATTGAAATCAGGGAGCGCGCGTAATTGACGCAGGCGCAACTCAGGCAGGCAAGCCGCTAGGGAGGTTGAATGGAAGTGGCCAAATGGTTGGAAAGTTTGGAAAAGGCGGTCGGCGGCGGACCTTCGGGCAAGAAACGTGTAAAAACATTACATGTTCTGCTCATCGTCGGCGGGATCGGCGCCGCGCTGATGCTAATCAATTCCTTCCTGCCATACAAGGGCGTGGAATCGTCCGCGCAGGATCCGAACCCGCCGCCGGCGGAGGAGGAAGCGTGGAATCAAAGTCCGGCCGCGCTCTCGCCCTTCCAGCAAGTCGAACATGCCTTGGAGACGAGGCTGGAGGACATTTTGGGCAAAATCGTGGGCGTAGGCGCCGTGGACGTGCTCGTGACGATCGATTCGACGGAAGAGAGCGTGCTGGGCAGACATAGCGAGGAGACGCAATCCACGACTAACGAGATTGACAAAAGCGGGGGAACGCGCCATATCACTTCGATCAGCAAAGACGGTCAAGTCGTGCTGTACGAGGTGTCCGGCGAACAGAAACCGATCGTCACCAAGACGATCAATCCGAAAATCCGCGGCATTCTTATCGTGGCTCAAGGCGCCGAGAACGCAACGGTAAGACGGCTCATCACGAGCGCGGTCGAGAAAGGCGTCAGCGTCGCGGTCAATCGGATCGAAGTCGTGCCAAGCAAGCGCTGACTTAGAGGTAGTTCAAAAAATCCGCTTCTCATTTTCTCGATACTGATAACCGGACTTTTTGAACTTGCAATTAAAAATCAAATAAAAATATTGGGAGGCTGTTCTCATGAACACAAAAAGACAAACGATTTGGCTCGTATCCATGTTAAGTTTAATGGTCGTTCTTTCCGCCTATTACCTGTTCACCCAAGACCTTAACGATGCCGACAAGTTATCCGGCAGCAACGGGAAGACGGAGGACGTTTCCGAGGTAACGGGCGACGGGCAAGGCGTCGTCGTCGACGAAGTAAACCAAGGCGGCGAGAGCGGCATCAGCGCCGGCGACAAGGAAGTATTGGAGCAACTGGAGCAGGAAGGTTTGGCGGCGACTAGCGTATTCGGACAATTGAAGGATAAACGGGAGGCCATGTATGCGCAAGAGGAAGAGCGCATTTATGCCGTTATCGCGGATGTGGAGAAATCGGAGGAAGAAATTACGGCGGCTACAAAAGAATTGGGATTGCTTGAGGATAAAAACTCGAAAATCATGGATCTGGAAACCGCGCTCATGGAACAATACGAAATGGCGCTCATCTCGCCGGAGAACGACCGTTACAAAGTCGTCGTCGCAAGCGAGAAGCTGGAGAAAAAAGAAGCCGCGACCATTATCGAGCAAGTGATGAAATCGCTCGAAGTGAAACCGGATCAAGTATCCGTGCAATACGTTCCGGCACCGTAAATAACGCGCTAATGGGGCAAAGGTCCGACGATCAGTGAAACATCCGCGTTTCTCCGGCATTCCAGCCGAAGGAACGCGGATTTTTTATCATTCCGGGATTGCATGCGGCAATTCGAAATATGCGGGCGTTCGTTGAAGGGGATTGATGAGAAGTAGAGAATAATACTATGCAACGGAAGACTTAATCGGCCGATAAGGCAAAAAATAATTCGTGTTGTCGGCAATTTATGCTATAATACATTTCGTTATGTGAAGAAGAGGAGTGATTGCGTTCATGTTCAAGTTGAGCGAAATTAAAGAATTGGTTAAACTTATTGACCAAACTTCCGTTCAAGAGCTGGAAATCGAAAACGAAGGAGCGCGCCTGCATATCCGCAAGCCGGGAAAAACCGAATTGGTGAACGTGCAAGCGGCTCCAATTACGCATACATATTCCGGCGCGCCGATTGCCGCTCAGCCGCAAGCGGCCGCGCCGCAGCCTGCCGCGCAGCCCGCTGCGATCGAATCGGCCGCGCCGGCTGCGCCCGCGCTGGATCTGCATCAAATCGTGTCTCCTATGGTAGGGACGTTCTACAGCGCGCCGTCTCCGGACGCGCCAGACTTCGTCAAGGCCGGCGACCGCGTAAACGAGAAGTCCGTCGTCTGCATTCTTGAAGCGATGAAACTGATGAACGAGCTGGAAGCCGAAGTGAAGGGCGAAATCGTCGAGGTGCTCGTCGCGAACGGACAACTTGTCGAATACGGCCAACCGTTGTTCCTGGTGAAAGCGGACTAACACTTCTTGTTCGAAAGGGGTTCCCAAGTGAAATTCCACAAAATATTAATTGCCAACCGCGGCGAGATCGCGGTTCGAATTATTCGCGCATGCCGTGAGCTGGGCATCGCCACGGTGGCCGTATTCTCCGAGGCCGATCGGGATTCGCTGCACGTCAAGCTGGCGGACGAAGCTTATTGCATCGGACCGACGCCGTCCAAGGACAGCTACCTGAACTTCACGAACATCATGAGCGTGGCGACCATTACCGAGTGCGACGCCATCCACCCAGGCTACGGCTTCCTGGCCGAGAACGCCGACTTCGCCGAAATATGCGAATCATGCAACATCACGTTCATCGGTCCTTCCGCTGACGCCATCAGCAAGATGGGCGATAAGGCAGTCGCCAAGCTGACGATGAAATCGGCGGACGTTCCGGTTATTCCGGGTTCCGACGGTCTGATCGACAACCTGGACGAAGCACTCGTAATCGCGCGCGAAATCGGGTATCCCGTCATTATCAAAGCAACCGCCGGCGGCGGGGGCAAGGGCATCCGGATCGCGGAGAACGAAGATTCGTTGATCAGCCAAATTACGACGGCGCAACAAGAGGCTCAGAAGGCTTTCGGCAACGCCGGCGTCTATTTGGAGAAATATCTCACGGGCATGAAGCACGTCGAAATCCAAATCATGGCGGACAAACACGGCAATGCCGTTCACTTGTTCGAGCGCGACTGTTCCGTGCAGCGCAGGCGCCAGAAGCTGGTCGAGGAAGCGCCTTGTCCGGTGCTGTCTCCCGAGCTTCGCGAGAAGATGGGCGCCGCGGCCGTCAGGGCCGCGCTTGCCGTTGATTATTCCGGCGCTGGCACGCTAGAGTTCCTGCTGGGCCAAGACGGCAAATTCTACTTCATGGAGATGAACACGCGCATTCAGGTCGAACATCCCGTTACGGAGATGATCACCAACGTCGATCTGATCAAAGAGATGATCAACGTCGCCGAAGGCAATCCGCTTTCGTTCGGACAAGACGATCTGTCCATCAACGGCTGGTCCATCGAATGCCGGATCAACGCCGAAGATTCGGAGCGCAATTTCATGCCGTCTCCGGGGCATATTCCGTTCTATCTGGCCCCTGGCGGAGCCGGGGTGCGAGTGGACAGCGCCGTTTATCCGGGGTACACGATTTCGCCGCATTACGACTCCATGATCGCCAAGCTGATCGTATGGGGAGCGACTCGCGAGGAAGCGATCGCGCGGATGAAACGCGCGTTGTCCGAATTTATGATCGAAGGCATTCGCACGACGATTCCGTTCCATATGAAGCTGCTGAACCACCCCAAATTCGTGCAAGGCAATTTCGACATCAAGTTTCTCGAGGAGCATGATGTTAACGCTCCGGAGCTGACAATCGGCGAGTAGTGAAACAAGCATCTATCGTTTGTCATAATTACAGCTGAATGTTATAGTATAGAAATAAGATGCGGATCAAGGCTTGGCACGCGCCGTGCCGCACGCAACTTTAGGGAGGTGTACAACGAACATGAGTACGATCGCTGCGGATTACGAGAAAACGGAAATCGGTACGATTCAGATTGCACCCGAAGTGATTGAAGTGATTGCCGGGCTGGCCGCCATCGAGGTGAAGGGCGTAGCCGGCATGAGCGGCGGATTCGCGGGAGGGATCGCGGAGCTGCTGGGACGCAAGAACCTGTCGAAGGGCGTCAAGGTCGAAGTCGGTCAGCGGGAAGCGGCCGTGGACGTGTCCATCATCGTCGAGTACGGCTACAAAATTCCCGAGATCGCGACGGACATTCAGAACAACGTCAAGCGTTCCATCGAGATGATGACGGGTTTGCACGTCGTAGAAGTGAACGTACATATCCATGACGTACATTTCAAGTCGGCAGAGAGACCGGATGAAGAGGACTTCCAGAATCGGGTCAAATAAAATTCAATAATTGTTTTGTACAACCCCCTTGTGATTGGGCATGCCGATCGGCCAGGGGGTTTTCATTCGGTCTGACGGGAGGATTGGCTGCTTTGATCAAAGTCGTGGACAAGCTTTTGTTGTTTCTATACAGCCTGATCGTCGGCATTATATCCGTATTCCTAATGTGCCTGGGCTTCGGCTGGCTGACAAGCGGGATGCTGGAGGATTTGTTTCAGGAGTTCTACCGGCTGGACGGCGTTCAGATCGGAACCGGGATTGCCGGCATCGCTCTGCTTCTGCTGAGCTTGCGTTTCTTTATTTTGTCGCTCTATCGCGGCTCGGTATCGGCCCAATCCATCGATCAGCGTACGGAATTCGGAGATATCCGAATTTCGATCGAAACGATCGAAAATCTTGCGCTAAAGACGGCGGCCAAGCAGCGCGGCGTTAAGGAATTGCGGGCTCGCGTGAGAGCGTCTGACGCGGGTCTTGAGATCGTGCTGCGCGCCGTAATCGACGGCGAAAGCTCCATCCCGGCGTTGACGGAAGAGATTCAGCGCGCGGTTAAGGATCATGTCGAAGAAATTACCGGCATTCCGGTTTCGAACGTTGCGGTTTTCGTCGCCAACGTGGTTCAGGCAAGTACGTTCAAGAGTCGCGTAGAATAGAGGTGGGGATCCGATGTGGAGGGAGATCTGGAGCGTCTATTGGAAGCGAATCGTAGGCGCGGCAGCCGGGCTTTTCTGCGGAATCGTTTATTTGGCATTCGGATTTTGGGACATGCTGTTCGTATCGCTGCTTATTTTCGCGGGGTATTGGTTCGGCAAGCAGAAGGAAGCGACGGACGGTCCGGTCGTTCCGTGGGCAAGACTATGGGATGCCGTATTAAGATGGTTTCGTCCCTATCGATAACCGTGTGGTCTCCTCCGTTGATCGGAAGTCGGGCAGCCGAATCCTTCCGGTAAGGGAGGAGATCATCGTTTTTTCCATACACGAAACGAGCTAAACCGTCATTCAATGGACGGCTGGGCCGTTTCGCTTTGTTTTTCAATTTCGGCAAGTGAAGATACGGAGGATTTGCATGAAACGCAGATTGGCTAGGGAAATTGCGGTATCCAGCCTCTACCAGATGGAAATGAACGAGGTATCGGCCGCGGAAGCCGTCGATATGATTATGGAGGAGCTGCGGCAGGACAACGAGCTCGGCGCCGACCCTAAGGAAATCGGTTCCACGGATGAATTCGCGAGAGAAATCGTGAACGGCGTCATGGCTCGCAGGCTGGAAATCGACGGCATGCTGCAGCAGTTTTTGACGGGCTGGCAGGTGGACAGGCTGTCGCGCGTCGACCGTCAAGTGTTGCGTCTCGCCTGCTATGAGATGGTCTTCCGGGATGACGTGCCGCCCAAGGCGGCGATTAACGAGGCGATTGAATTGGCCAAACATTTCGGTACCGACGAATCGGGCAAATTCGTTAATGGCGTGCTTGGCAAGCTTCTGCTCGGCATCGACGAACTAAAAGCGTAAGGACGTTTAAAAAGTCCGCTTTCCATTACGAAGTATGCCTAGAAGCATACTCGACGTCGAATATTGAATCCAACCGAATTTTCCGGTGCTCACGTAGCGCTGCTACGCTCCGCTCCTCAAATTCTAGTTGGATCCAATCTTCTCGGTACTGAAAACCGGCCTTTTTAAACGCGATTTAAATTTAAACAATAAACATGCAACAATAAACATGCAACAATAAACAT
>JAQSXN010000230.1 GCA_029256665.1 Paenibacillus sp. | reverse complement strand
GAGCTGCCGTCGGCCGAATAATACCCGCTGTAGGTATTGCCCTGCTTCACGATCCGCAGGTACGTCACCTCCGAAGCGATGGGATCCGCGATCTCCGCATGCTGGCGGACCGCGTCGATCTGCTTCGTGAACTGCAGCTGGTTCCCGCTGCCGAACAGCCGCGTCAGCCGCAAGTACGATTGGTCGTTCTCGTAGACGATCAAGCCGCCCTGCGACCATTGGGAAGTCGGCTTGCCGACCATCCGCGTATCGATCGTCCAGTCTCCCTCCGGCGCGCCGGTGAGCAGGATGTTCTTGGCGGTTGCTTGGCCGTCCACGATGTCGCCGGATTCGCCGGCGATCGTCATATAACCGGAGCGGTCGTCCAGCGACCACTTGGCGTTATTCTCGCGAATAAAGTTCCACTGGTCGTCAAGCTCGGCGGCATTGAAGTTGTCGCTGGACCCTTCCACGAAGACGGGCGGCGGCACGACGATCGCAGGAGCCGATCCTGGCACCTCCCCGTATTCGATAAGCGACAGATCGTCGAAGTACACTTCGCCGGTTGCCCCGCTCTTGTACAGATAGATCGTGGCGCTCGTGTTCGTCGCTCCCGTCCGGAAGACAACGTCGTCATAGCCGTAAGCCGTGCTGTTGACGTGAGCGTCCTGGAACGTCTCGCCGTAGTTTTTGACTCCAAGCACGGCAGCGCCTCCGCCCACGCCCTTCCCGTATCCGGACAAAATATACATCGTGTTCGGCGCAAGCCCGGACACCTGCTGCTCCATGCCTGAGCCCGCGTTCGCGAGCTTGGCCGCATAAGCGCCGGAGCGTTTGTCTGCGCTCGCGATTTCCGCGCCGTTGTAATGATAGCCCCAGCCCGTGAAATCTCCGCTCTCGAAGCCCGGATTTACGAGCAGGTTCGCTTCCTCCGGCGTCGGCGGCAGCGGCGGCAGGTTGGCCGGATCAAGGCCGGCTCCCTCATACGCGCCGATATTGGGATTCGACGTGGCGGACACGGCGTTGCCCCAATAATCCAGCCCGCCGTTGCCCGGGATGACCCGTCCCGCGCCGATGGCGGGCGAGCCTTGCAGCAGCTGGTATCCGTCGACCGTGTCCCTGCCGATCGTCGCCGAGCCCGGCGACGCAAGCATCGGATCGGCCGTAATCGCGTTCGCGTCCATCGCGACTACGCTCGCCGGATGGTTGCCGTAGAACACGTTGCTGTCGAACACGTTGTTCGTGCTTTGCCCGAACGAATATCCGCCCGTGCCTAGGTTGACCAACACGTTGTTGTAGAAATAAGTATCCGTTGCGTAGCCGCCCCATTCGCCGCTGCCGATCACGCGCGTCGTCGCATGCTCGGGCAGGTAGACGGTGTTGTTGTGGATGAGCGTATTCTCTACCGGTCCGCCGATCGTGAAGACGGTATGCTTGTCGTTCTGGCTGATGTTGTAGCGGATGATCGTATCCCTGTTGAAGTTGGCGCTGTTCGTGCCGTCGTTGATCGCGAGCACGAAGCCTCCCGCGTTGTTGTGGCTATAATTGTATTGAATGATCGTTCCCATGCTGTTATAGTCCGAGTCGTAAGCCATGGCGTCGCCGCCCGGATACGTGTTGAACACCTCGTTGTATTGAATGACGGCATCCTGCGTCCCCCAAGTCCAGAGGGGCACATGGTAGCCGCCGGCCCGCTTGTGCGTGTCGAACACGACGTTGTTCTGGATGATGCCGTTCGTCGTATTGAGCAATACCGCTCCGTCCGCCGAAATATCGTAGATCATGTTGTTCTCGATTTTGTTATTCGACGAGAAGTTGCGCGTCGCCCCGTTCAGGTAGACGCCTACGCTGTCGAGCGAATAAATTTTGTTGTTGCGCACGACGACGTCGGATACGGCGTAATTCCATGCCGGTCCCCAGACGATGATGCCGCCGCTATGCCAGCCGCCGCCCTGCTGTCCCTTCACGCTGTGGATTTCCAAATATTCGAACACGAAATGCTTGTACTCCCTCATGTTGCTCCAGTCGTTGCCGCTGTCGCCGGACACGTGAATGCCACGCCGCTGCCCCGGCAGCTCGGCGTAGTTCGTAATCTCCAGGTTCCGGACTTCCCAATACTCCTGATTGTAAAAATAAATCGCCGCATCCGCGCCGTCGCCCGCGATCAGAGGCTTCTCCCCTTCGCCGTACTTGTCGATAACGATGGGCTCTCCGTCGCTGCCCGAGCCCTGCGGGCTCAGCATGCCGGACCATGAGCCGCCGGCCTTGAACAAGATGGCATCGCCCGGCTGGAACAGGATCGCGTTCACCTTGTCGAGCGACTGCCAAGCCTCCTCCGGGCTCGTGCCCGCGTTCGCGTCGTCGCCTGCAAGATCATCGACGTAATAGACCGTTCCCGTCGCGGCCGCTGCAGCCTCGCCGCTAACGGTTGGCGCCGAACCGGTAGCTTCTCCGGCCGCCGCGGAAGCCGCCATCGGCGCGATCATCGCGGCAAGCATCGTCCATGCCAGCGCCAGCGCGGCCAGCCTGGAATAAAGTGTATTGAACATTCCCATTGTTTTCATCCTCTCCGTTACTCCAATGTCATTTCTTCATACATCTCGCCGATCATGACGATTTGCGCTTCCTCCGCCAGTTTGTCGACGTATTCGACATACGCCGATTCCATCGCAAGCTGGCGCACCTTGTCTTTGCTCTCCTCGAAGCTGGCGTAACCGCCTGCCTCGCTGCCGATGACGACGGCCAGCATGTATCGTCCGTTCTCCATGTCGTCGAGAATCGGGGCTACGAAGCCAGGCTCCGGCGCATCGGCCAGCAGCTCGTACAATTGCGGGAGCGCCCTATAGTAATAACGTGCCGATGCGGCGTCCAAGCGTTCCTCTGCCGCTTGCAGCAGGGAATCCTCCCCGGCCACCGAAGCAACGTTGCCCAGCTCGCCGACAAGGTCGCCCGCCGCTTCGCCCGCGGCAAGACGAGCGCGGATTTCGTCCAGCGCGGATGCCGCTTCCCTCTTTCGCTCTTCATCTTCCATGCCGTCTATCCGATACGAAGCGGATATGGCATAGAACCGCGTCTCGCCTTCCAGCCGGAACAGCTCGTCCTTCACCTCTTCGTAATGCCGCTTCAACTTCTCCTCCGTCATCGCCAGCTCCGCCTCGGCGAGCTTGTCCTTCAGCTCGACCGTAAGCCGTCCGAGATAAAAATCGAAGAAATCCGCTTGATCGAACTTGGACGGGCCGTACACCGGAAGCCCTGCCGCAAGCGACTTCGCTCGGGCTCGGTTCTCCCGCTCCATCTCTAGCAAGAGCCCTTCGTACGAAGCATCGGCAATGAAGCCATGCCGCTCGGCCAACCGAAGCTGCACCTTCATGCGCGCGACCGCATCGAGCGCCCTCCGCTTGACGGTCTCGAGCGGCGTTACCCCTTCGTATTCGCGCTGCCAGAACGCTTTGTCGACAACGGCTCCGTACGTCCGCTTGAATTGTTCGATGACGCCGGACCGCTCCCGTGCCAGCGCCCACCGGAATTCCTCCTCCGTCACGGGCACTCCGTCTATCTCGGCGACGACCGACTGTTCCGGCCTTGCGTCCGTGCGGCCGACGAACCATGCCGCGCATGCGAGCAAGATGAGCAAGCCTCCCAGAACGTAAGCCGCCGCGAGCACGACTGCCGACTTTCGCTTATAGGCAACCATCATTTCCCCTCCTTCCAGTTCATGATGTATGTGAGAAAACCTCCATCGCGGCCTCTCGAAGATGAGCGACCGCGTTCAAAAAAGGCGAACGATGCCGCAGGCCGCTTGCCCGCGATCGTTCACCTTCGATTGTAAACGCTTACCTGAGCGGCCGATAGAGGACAGTCATGACTACAATCCGTAGATTCATGACTTTATTGGCCTCTCTTCTATGGCTCTCGAGGGAGAATCGTCTCCCCCGGATGAAACGCCCCCCGCAGCCTAACTTGCTCATAAGGGAGCAGAGGATTCGCGATTCGGCGCAGCATAAGCTCCGCCGCTCGTTCGCCTGCCTCCCGTACGAGCAGCAGCGGACGCGATGTGCCGGCGTAACGGGGATTCGCCTCGTTCTCCATCCCGACCAAGGTGAGATCCTCCGGGATCCTCAGCTTCAGGAACCCCGAGGCGACGTACACCCATTCGGCCACGCCCGGAATAGCTGCTATGGCGGCCGTATAGCGGCCTGAGCCCAGCTTGGCGCTTATCTCCTCCATCCACGCGGCGCGGTCGGAGAAGCTGCCCGTCACATGCTCGGCGGGATCCGCCAAATCCGGCAGCCCAAGACGGTCCGCTGCCGCGGCAAACGCGCTCCAACGCAATCGAAATCCTCTGAGCCGACTGATTTCCCCTATATACAAAATGTCCCGATGCCCCGCCCGGTGCAGAGCCTCCATCGATTGATGGATGGCAAATTCCACGTCCCAGATCACGCTGTCGACCGCCGTCACGTCAGGCGGGTAATTGATAAGCACCTTGGGCATCGGAAGCTCCAGCAGGACGGCCTCCATCCACTCCGGGATCACCGCCGTCAGGAACAGTCCGTCCGCAAAAAACAGCCCATTGTTGTCTAGCCATAGCCGGAGCTCGTCCACGCCGTCCATCTCTACGGGCATCAGCAGCGGGTAGAGCGAGTGCCCAAGCTCGTTCAGGCGGACGCGCACCCCCTCGAGCTGCAACTGATGGAAGACGGAGTCGCCAAAGGTCAACATCGCGAACCGCCTAGGCTTCGCCCCCGCCCAAGGAATACGCTCCGCCGCGATGCCCGCCTCCTGCTCCTTCGTCCGGTACCCCAGCTCGCGCGCAAGATCCGCGACCGCCTTGCGCGTCGTCTCGGACATGCCGGGCAGCCCCCGCAGCGCCTTGGATACGGTATGGATCGTCAACCCTAGCTCGTCGGCTATCGTCTGCAGCGTCACTTGTTTCCTGATCGACATGATTGCTTCTCCCCTAACGTTCATTCTGTTCTAATTGTAACAAAAATGAAACTATAAATCAGGTTTCATTTTCCCTACAATTGAAACCAAGAAGAACGAATTGAGGATGGAGATGATCATCATGTCAAATCGCGAAATTAAGATGGAGCGCAGCATCCCCGTATTCGACGAGGTGGACGTTATCGTAGTCGGAGGAGGACCCGCGGGCACGGCGGCGGCGATCAGTGCCGCGCGCGGCGGACAAAAAACGATTTTGCTAGAGCAGTCGGGACAGCTCGGCGGCATGGGAACGCTCGGCAACGTAAGCGTATTCATGGGCGTCGGCAACGTGACGGGCATCTATCGGGAGTTCATCTCGGAATTTCTGCCCGAAGCGCTGCCTAGCTCGCATCACGAGTCGATCTGGCCGCAATACTCGCCGTTCGAGCTTCGCCATTATTTGAACGGCAAGCTGGAGAAGGAAGGCGTCGAGGTGCATTACCACGTCAGTTTCGCTTCCTCCGTTATGGAGGGTGACCGGATCACCGGAGTGGTGGCCAATACAAGGGAAGGTCTCCGCGCTTTCATGGGCCGCGTCGTCATCGATTGCACGGGAGACGCGAGGGTCGCCCAGGATTCCGGCGTGCCGACCAGGGCCGGACGCGACGAAGACGGGCTGACGCAGCCGATGACGCTCATGTTCATGATGCAGGACACCGGCAAGCCGGTCCGCCAGAAGCTGCCGGCCGATTGCTACAAATACGAATCGATCCCCGACCTTCCGCAAGGCCGCCATCTATACTGGGGAGGCATGGGCGACGGCACGCTGCTCGTCAACATGACGCGCGTCAAGGGCAACGGAGCCAAGATCAGGGATATTAACTACGCGGAGAAGGAATCGCTCCGGCAAGCGTTGTCCGTCGCCAATTATTTGCAGCGGACGAATCATCCGAACCATATTCTGTCCCACGTTCCGGGCCAAGTCGGAGTCAGGGAAACGAACCAGATCGAAGGCCGCTACACGCTGACCGAAGAAGATCTGACGAGCGGCCGCCGCTTCGAGGACGTAGTGGCTCAGACCAACTACGAGATCGACATCCACAACCCGACCGGCGGAACGAACACGGACGAGCGGAAGCTGGACGGCTACGATATTCCGTACCGCTGCATGCTGCCTAAGCAAGTGGAAGGCTTGATCGTTGCCGGTCGCAGCATCTCCGCCACGCACGTCGCCATGTCGTCGATGCGCGTGCAGGCGACCTGCTACGCGCTGGGCCAGGCGGCTGGCGTCGCGGCCGCCCTCGCCATCGAGTCGAACGTCCCCGTTGCGGACATTTCCACCGAAGCGCTCCATGAGCGCCTCGCCGGCCAAGGCGTCGTCTTCTTGAAGAAAAACGCGGCAAGCAAGGCTTAGCTTGTCGACAAGAACCCATAATGAAAGCCGCCCGATCGCAGACGGGCGGCTTCGGCTGAAGCGAAACCCACCATTTCTATAAAAAGGTGGGTTTCGTTTTTGCTATATACTACAATTAGCTCTTTTGGAGGCTCAGGCGGCAATTGTAGCTTAAAAATATATTACAATTAGGTCCCTGGAAGCTCAGGCGGGCAATTGCAGCTTAAAAATATACTACAATCAG
>JAQSXN010000229.1 GCA_029256665.1 Paenibacillus sp. | reverse complement strand
TCAGTACGAGAACGAAGGAATCGAATGTCGCAAGATCACCGTCATATCCCGCTTCTTTTAACGTCTGGCGGCCAGCGGGAGATTGCAGAGCAGCGAACCGATAACGGCGCTTGCGATCATGTTTCACCAAATATCGGGTAATATGCTGGCATAAGTGGCAATGTCCGTCTACGAGCACGATCGGAGCCTGGCTTTCGGCAGTCGAGTTCATGCCTTTTTGTCTGGCTAACCGCATCTTAGAAGCACTCCCTCTCGCGCCTTTCGTTCCCCTCATCCTATCATAAATCGGGGTTTGTTGCACTTGACCCCTTACGCGGCATGTAATATAATCAAACGAACCGAATATGGAAAAGGCGTTCTAGGGTTCCGCGGCGAAGTTCGCCGGTCTGGTCCGAGGGAACGCGCGCGGATGCCTTTGCAACCGCGAAAAACACGGAGGGACAAAAGCCCGGGAGATATCGATGACGATATTTCTCGAGCTTCTTTTTTTTTGACGTATAGGAAAGTATTTATGTTTGCTTATACTTTCTCTATACGTTTCGCTGAAACGATGGCGTCTATAATAAGGACGCCGTCAGGCGTTTCTTCTTACATGACTTAAGAGTGAACCGCCCTCCGGGATACCATGCTAGGTGAATACAGAACGAGAGGAGTGTTGGCATCATGTCTGAATCAACCAACAAATATTGGCTGCTGGTCGTGCTCGCCGCTTGCTTTGAAGTGGTATGGGTCATCGGGTTGAAACACGCGGACCGCGCATTGGAGTGGACCGTTACCGCGATCGCGATCGCGATTAGCTTTGGCGTGCGTCTGTACACGTCCAAGAAATTGCCTACAAGCACCGTATATGCGGTCTTTGTAGGTCTCGGGACGGCCGGAAGCGTCATCGCCGAGATGACGTTGTTCGATGTGCCGTTCCGCTGGAGCAAAATCGCTTTTATCGCGCTGCTTCTTATAGGCGTCATCGGACTTAAGGTAGTGACCCACGAGCGTGAAGATCGCGCTAGCGACGAGCTCGGCCATTCATCGCAAGGAGGCAAATCATCATGAGCTGGTTCTATGTGATTATTGCGGGATTATTGGAGGTTGTCGGAGTCGTCGGCATATCGGAGCTTAACAAACGAGTATCCGCGCGCAATGTGGTATTGATGGCCGGGGGCTTCCTGGCGAGCTTCCTGTTTATGTCGCTCGCCATGAGGGATCTGCCGATGGGCACCGTATACGCCGTCTGGACGGGAATCGGAACGGTTGGCAGCGCGCTGGTCGGCATGATGTTTTATAAGGAGCCTCGCAGCTTTCTAAGATTGTTGTTTATGGGAATCGTATTAACTAGCGTCATCGGTCTTAAGTTGATCGGTTGATCTTTAGGATGAGTGGTAAAAAATCGAACACCCCTGCCCGGAGCGTTGCTCTTGGGGAGGGGCGTTCGATTGTTCATTCCTTCTTGCCAATCGCCGGCTTAAAACTCGTTTTTCGGTTTGCGCGGCTGCGGCTTCGCTTTGTTCTGCACGGGCGGCAGATGTCTCATGCTCCGGTGCATCGGACCTTTGCAGATGGGACATTGCTGCTCGGTTGCCGCAAATTCGTCGCGAACCCAAGCTTTGCATTCCGCGTTTTTGCATTTCCATATTTTTGTAGGTTTTAAGTTCGGTTTGGTGCCATCGCTAGTTGTCGTCACGTATGTCTCTAAGTCCCTTCTGTATAGCCAAACAAGTTATTCTATTCGTGATACACTTTCCTATATTTCCAAATAAACGGGAACGACGCAAACCGGCTTGGAAGCTTGCGCGGTCAGGCCGGTAAAGCTTAACGTGCCGTTCCCCTCGTCCACCTTGTAGGAGACGAGATTGTTGCCGTCGCGATTCGCTGCGATCAAGTAGTTCCCGTTCGGCGTTAAGGCAAAATGGCGCGGATGGCCGCCTTCCGTCGAAATGTGTTGCACCGTCCGAAGCGATCCGTTGTCCGGGTCCGCTTGGTACACGACGATGCTGTCGTGACCGCGATTGGAGCCGTATACGTACTTGCCGTCGCGGGAAATCGCAATCTCCGCGCAGCCGTTCTCGCCTTCGAAGCCGTCCGGCAACGTGCTGACCGTCTCGATTTTCGTTAAGATGCCGCCTTCGGCGTCGTATCGGAACGCGGTTACCGTCGAATCCAGCTCGTTGATCACGTACGCAAATCTTCCTTCCGGATGGAACGCGAAGTGGCGCGGACCCGCTCCGGCGTGAATTTCGGTTTCGTTATGTTTGACCAGCTTGCCGGCTTCGGCATCGACGATATAAGAGACGATTCGATCGAGTCCCAAATCCTGCACGAACAGGAATCGCCCGTCCGGACTGTAGAAGCTGGAATGCGGATGCGGCTTATCCTGCGGGTCTATGCCGGTGCTGCTTCCGACATGCTGCGCAACATCCAGGATGGGTCCGATGGAACCGTCTCCTTGAATCTTGGACAAGCCGATCATACCCCCGTGATAGCTCGTAAAGGTCAAGAAGCGGCTATGAACGTCCCGCTGCACATGGCATGTGGTGCTGTCCGTCGTTGCGGCGCGGTTAAGCTCCGCCAGAGCGCCCGTTTCCTTATCGATCGTGTACGAGACCGCTTCGCCCGCTTTCTTGCCCGATTCGTTCGTATAGTCCGCTATAGCGTACAATCGCGCGCGCGCCGCGTCCACGTTCAAGAACGTCGGGTTGCTGAGCCCGTCGTACTGGTGCCGCAGCGTCAGGCTGCCGCTATCCTCGTCGAACGTAAACACTTGTACACCGTTATCGCCTATCCCCGCGTAAGAACCTACAAATACGTAAAGCTGTCCCTCATGATTAGCCAAACCGGTTGCCTCCCCCGACTAACGTGATCTATTGTGCGCAGGCAAGTCAGGTTCCATCCCCTGTATTGCATGCCACGCCTCGCGCCTACCCTATTACGATCTTTCAGCCCAAGCTCTTCTTAGCGTCTCCAGAAAGACTTCCGGCTGCTGCGCGCCCGAAATCGCGAATTTACGGTCGATGACAAAAAACGGGACGCCTCTGATGCCAAGCTGATTGCCTTCCTGCTCTTGCGCCCTAACCGTATCGGCATACCGGTCCGATTGCAGCACTTGAAGCGCCTCCGCGGCGTCCAGTCCGACTTCGCCGGCAAGCGAAGCAAGCTGTTCCGGATTATCGATATTCAAATTATCCGTGAAGTAGGCTTTAAGCAGCCTCGTCGACATCTCCGCGCCTTTACCTTTCGCTTCCGCGTAATGGGCGAGCCGGTGGGCATTGAAGGTGTTGAGCGATAACGCGCCTTCCATGCGGAACGTCAATCCGACGGCCGCCGCTTGCTGAGCGACGCCTTCGCTGGACGCTTTTGCCTGCTCCATGCTCATGCCGTATTTGCGCGAGAGCATCTCGATCGTCTTGACTCCCAGGGATGAATCCGTATTCGGGTCAAGCTCGAAGCTGCGCATTTCCGTGACGATGTCGTCCTTATGCTCGAACTCGGCAAGCGCGCTTTCGTATTTGGTTTTGCCGATATAGCAGAATGGACAAACGTAATCCGACCAAATTTCGACTTTCATTCTTGCACCTCCTCCGTATGTACCCGATCTATTATAGCATGTTCCTTTCTTGCCGACGAATGCGTAATTGGGCAATGCCCCGGCTAGAGAAAAAAATGGCTTTCGCGCATCTGCGTGCGCGAAAGCCATCGAAATCGTCAATCGTCATTTGTTACACCGCGAAAATATGTCTTCCGATCTTGCCGATCTGCTTGCGGGACCAGATCCAGGATGAGGTCGCCGTATCCGGGTTAAAATAATAGAGCGCCCCGCCTGACGGATCGTAGCCGCGTACGGCATCCAGAGCCGCGCGGTAAGCCGTCGCGTCCGGCTTCATGAAATATTGGCCGTCGTCCACCGCCGTAAACGCGCGCGGCTGCTCGATGACGCCTTTCAACGTATCCGGAAAACCTTCATGCGCCAGTCGGTTCATCACGACCGCTCCGACCGCCACTTGACCTTTGTACGGTTCTCCTCTCGCCTCTCCATAGATAATGCGGGCGAGCAAGTCCAGCTCGTTCCGGTTAACGGATACTTGTTTGAGCATATCCCAAGTGGCCGGTCCGACGATGCCGTCGGCAGTCAATCCGTAATCGCGTTGGAACAGCAAGACCGAATGCCGCGTCACGGCCCCGTAATAGGACGTTAATCCTTCATTAAAATAACCTAGCGTCTTCAGACGATATTGAAGATCGGGTACATCCGCACTCGTCGATCCATATTTAAGCGTGGTCGGCGCGGCAGCCGACACGGGCTGCAGCACGGTTCCAAGCGTCAATGCAAGCAAGACGGCGACCATGGCGCCGAGTTGAAATATCTTTTTCATCCAGCATCATGCCTCCTAGTTGTTTGTGTTCTGATAAAGAGCCTAGCGACTCGTTGTAGTGTAACATAGCTCCAAAAGGATTGTAACCGTCAAACAGTAATTACATATAATTGCTATTTTGACCATTCAATGTCCGAACTCCGCGTTTTCGCAGCCGTAATTCCTGTTGTTCCCAGCCGGTTCCGTTGATACAATAGAGCCAGAAAGTCGGCATGATTAGGCCGCCGCGGGTTAGGAGGAACGAGCATGAACCTGTTGAAACAGAAGGACCGAGACGAGCTGGATGCCAAGCTGCCTTCCATGCCCTGGTATATCGAGCAATTTATCCAATACAAGCTGCCGGATCTGTCGCCATCATCGCTGCTTGAATACGTAAGGGATTACGAGACGTTCATGAAATGGCTGATGGCCGAGGGGCTGTCGCAAGGAGCGTCGTATCGGGAAGTGACCTTGGCGGAGCTGGAAGTGCTTAAGATGGAGAGCATCGACAATTACCGCATGTTTTTGTCGACGCATAAGCCGGAGCGCAACAATCGGACGACGATTTCCCGCAAGCTGTCCTCTCTCCGCTCCTTATTCCATTATTTGAGCCAAATCGCCGAAGACGATGAATTCTACCCGTTGCTTAAGCGCAACGTGATGGCCAAGGTTACGATCAAACGAACGCATAAACCAAAGGACACCGCGGCCAAGCTGGAGGGCAAGCTGCTTCAGGAGGAGGAAATCGCGGAGTTTATGGCATACGTCAAGGTCCATTACGGCACGGACGTCTCGAGCAACAAACAAGCGCTTTACGCCTTCGAGCTTAATCGCGAACGCGACGCATGCATCATCGGTTTTATTTTACACTCCGGTCTCCGCGTATCCGAGCTGGTCAACTTAAACGTGGACGATATCGATCTGAAGAAGAAGTTATGTTACGTCTATCGCAAAGGCAAGAACGACGACACGTTCAAGACGCCCGTCTATTTCCGCCATGAAGCCATTGAAGATTTAACGGCCTATATCGCGCTGCGGGACACCAGATACAAAGCGCCGCGCAAAGAAAAAGCGCTGTTCCTCGCCATTGCCAACGGCAAAAACGAAGGTTCGCGCATGACGAAAAGGGCGATTCAGGCGATGGTTATCAAATACGCCAAACGGTTCGGCAAGCCGTACCTATCCGTTCATAAGCTCCGTCATTCTTTCGCGACGGATTATTATTTGCAGAACGACATCTACAAGACGCAAGAGCAGCTTGGCCACGCATCGCCCGAAACGACGCAAATTTACGCGCATTTGACGGACAAGACGATGGCGGAAGCGATCGACCGCAGGCAAAAAGAGGGCAAGCCGGATTGACGCGTATTCCCCGTCGTCCCGCTTGCCCTCTCTCTTTCCCGTGTTCTTACAGCTCCATATCGACAGGCGTAATGCCTTCCTCCACCGCGAACTCGAAGTCCTCGATATCGTATACTTGAACCGGCACTTCCGCTTCGATCAGCTTATCCTGAAATTCGAATTGATCCGATAGTAGCGGCACGTTTAGCTTGAGACTCGAAAGCAGAAGCTCCGTCTCGACCGGATCGAACATCTCTCCGTACTGAGCGTTGTCCACCGCGTTCACGATCGTAAACTGAATGTTGTCGCTAAGCAAGAGCGGCGCGCTTTCGCGCCATGGCACTTGCAGCGCCTTCTCGATCTTCTTTCTGTTTAAGGAATCCTCGAAGAATTGAATCAGCTCGTTAATCTTCGCTTTGACGTGCGCGTCGTCATCCGGATCGTCCATGACGGGTTCCTTGCTGTCGCGCATATCGTACAGCTCCGCGATCGACGTATATGGAATGACGTAATCAACGGGACGACTCGGGACGAGCAGATGGCCATACGTAGCTACCATCACTGCTTCTATAACAAACCGTCGACGCATGGCTTCTCCCCCTGTAGCGCATGTTGAATAGATCTCACTTGCGTTTCCTCCTATTATACAATATTCCGTAGGCTGTACAAGACAGACATTCGCCAAATTTGCCATGCCGCGAGAAACGGAGGTACAATATGGGGATATTGTTCATTTCGTTCGCGCGGACGGATGTATTGATTCGGGAGGTTATCCATCATGATTAAGGAATCCGCCATCGTTATCGGCGCGGGACCCTGCGGACTTGCCGCAGCCATCGAACTGCAACGGGCCGGCCTGAATCCGCTGGTCATCGAA